>NZ_JBSGDB010000099.1:0-22369 GCF_053602155.1 Streptomyces sp. NPDC004561 | reverse complement strand
GAGGGTCCGGGCTCCCGGGTGCGCGTTGCGCGTGTTACTGGGTGCGGCTCTCACCGTGGTAGTACTCGAACACCCAGCCGAACAGGCCGATCACGATGATCGGGGCGGCGAAGTAGATCAGCCACCAGCCGACCGCGATGCTGAGGAAGGCGATCGCACCGCCGACGCCCAGCAGCAGCGGCTGCCAGCTGTGCGGGCTGAAGAAGCCCAGCTCGCCCGCGTCGTCCGCGACGTCGGCCTCCTTGTCGTCCTGCGCACCCGCGTCGACCCGCCGGGCCGTGAAGCCCAGGTAGAAGCCGACCATGATGGTCAGGCCGAAGGCCAGGAAGAGCGCCGTGGTACCGGCCGGCTCCTTCGACCACACGCCGTAGACGATGGCCATGATCAGCATGAAGAAGCTGATCCAGATGAACATCCGGCCCTGGATCTTCACTTGCCGGCCTCCTTGCTGCCCGCGATGGCGGTGCCGTGACCGGCGTACTCCAGCTGCTCGAGCGCGGCGATCTCCGGGTGGTGCAGGTCGAACGCCGGGGATTCACTGCGGATCCGCGGCAGGGTGAGGAAGTTGTGCCGCGGCGGCGGGCAGGAGGTCGCCCACTCCAGCGAGCGGCCGTAACCCCACGGGTCGTCGACATCGACCTTCTTGCCGTACTTGGCCGTCTTCCACACGTTGTAGAGGAACGGCAGCATCGACAGGCCGAGCAGGAAGGAGCTGATGGTCGAGACCGTGTTCAGGGCGGTGAAGCCGTCGGCCGCCAGGTAGTCGGCGTAACGACGCGGCATGCCCTCGGCGCCCAGCCAGTGCTGCACCAGGAAGGTGCCGTGGAAGCCGATGAACAGCGTCCAGAAGGTGATCTTGCCGAGGCGCTCGTCCAGCATCTTGCCCGTCATCTTCGGCCACCAGAAGTGGAAGCCGGAGAACATCGCGAAGACGACCGTGCCGAACACCACGTAGTGGAAGTGGGCCACCACGAAGTACGAGTCGGAGACGTGGAAGTCCATCGGCGGCGAGGCCAGGATGACACCGGTCAGACCACCGAACGTGAAGGTGATCAGGAAGCCGGTCGCCCAGAGCATGGGTGTCTCGAAGGAGAGACTGCCCTTCCACATCGTGCCGATCCAGTTGAAGAACTTCACGCCGGTCGGGACCGCGATCAGGAACGTCATGAAGGAGAAGAACGGCAGGAGCACGCCGCCGGTGACGTACATGTGGTGGGCCCACACGGTCACGGACAGGCCGGCGATGGAGATGGTCGCGGCGATCAGGCCCATGTAGCCGAACATCGGCTTGCGGGAGAACACCGGGATCACTTCGGAGATGATGCCGAAGAACGGCAGCGCGATGATGTACACCTCTGGATGGCCGAAGAACCAGAAGAGGTGCTGCCACAACAGGGCTCCGCCGTTGGCCGCGTCGAAGACGTGGGCGCCGAACTTGCGGTCCGCCTCCAGGGCGAACAGCGCGGCGGCCAGCACCGGGAAGGCCAGCAGGACCAGGACACCGGTCAGCAGCACGTTCCACACGAAGATCGGCATGCGGAACATCGTCATGCCCGGGGCGCGCATGCAGATGATCGTGGTGATGAAGTTGACCGAGCCGAGGATGGTGCCGAAGCCGGAGAAGGCCAGACCCATGATCCACATGTCGGCGCCGATGCCCGGGCTGCGGACCGCGTCCGACAGCGGGGAGTAGGCGAACCAGCCGAAGTCGGCCGCACCGTCAGGGGTGAGGAAGCCGCCCACCGCGATGGTCGAGCCGAACAGGTACAGCCAGTAGGCGAACATGTTCAGCCGCGGGAACGCCACGTCGGGCGCGCCGATCTGCAGCGGCATGATCCAGTTCGCGAAGCCGGCGAACAGGGGCGTCGCGAACATCAGCAGCATGATCGTGCCGTGCATCGTGAACGCCTGGTTGAACTGCTCGTTCGACATGATCTGCAGGCCCGGCCGGGCCAGCTCGGCGCGCATGAGCAGCGCCATCACGCCACCGATCAGGAAGAACGCGAACGACGTCGCGAGATACATCGTCCCGATCGTCTTGTGGTCGGTGGTCGTCAGCCACTTCACCACTGCATTGCCGGGCTGCTTGCGCCTGACCGGCAGCTCGTCCGCGTAGGAGCCTTCAGCTGCCGCGGCACCCTGGGGTTCGTTGAGGATGCTCACAGGTTGTTCGTCTCCCGGTTCTTCTCGTGCGGCGTCTGCGCGATGCCGGCGGGAACGTAACCGGTCTGCCCCTTCTTGGCGAGGTCCTTGAGGTGCTGCTCGTAACGATCGGGGGAGACGACCTTCACGTTGAACAGCATCCGGGAGTGGTCGACGCCGCAGAGCTCCGCACACTTGCCGAGGAAGGTGCCCTGCTTGTCGGGGGTCACCTGGAAGGCGTTGGTGTGGCCCGGGATGACGTCCTGCTTCATCAGGAACGGCACCACCCAGAACGAGTGGATGACGTCACGCGAGGTCAGGATGAAGCGGACCGTCTTGCCCTCGGGGAGCCAGAGCGTCGGACCGGGGTTCCCGGTCTGCGGGTTGCGCGTGCCCGGCGTGCCGACGTCGTAGACGCCGCCGGCGTTCGCCGGGAAGGCGGCCTTGAACCGGTCCGGAATGGCGGCCAGGTTCGCGTCCGTCTTGGCGTTGCCCGAGACACCGGGGACGTTCTCGATGTAGTTGAAGCCCCAGCTCCACTGGAAGCCGACCACGTTGACCGTGACGTCGGGCTTCTTGCTGAGACTGAGGAGCTTCGTCTCGTCCCGGGCCGTGAAGTAGAAGAGCACCGAGATGATGATGATCGGGACCACCGTGTACAGGGCCTCGATCGGCATGTTGTACCGGGTCTGCGGAGGTACCTCGACCTTGGTGCGGCTGCGCCGGTGGAACATGGCGCTCCACAGGATCAGGCCCCACACCAGCACGCCGACGGCGAGCGCGGCAGCCCAGGAGCCCTGCCACAGGGAGAGGATCCGCGGAGCCTCTTCCGTGGTCGGGGTGGGCATGCCAAGGCGGGGGAAGTCCTTGTATGTGCAACCGGTTGCGGTCGCAAGGACCAGGCCCGCGGTCAGTGCCTGCAGCAGCTTCCGCCGCATCGGGCGCCGCGGCGAGCGGTCGGAGCCGTTGGGACTCACGTAGCGCCTTCCCGAGAGTCTCGCCCGCGCGGTCGGCTGCGGCCTTCTCGCTGGTCGGTCGCCGCCCTGCGTCGGGCAGGGGTTTGGATGTTTATGCGGACCAAACCCTAGCCGACGCCCTCCGGGGGTTCGCGGGGAGGGGGGCATACGCGTCGCCTGTCACTCGGTTGGGGTGGGATTGGGCGCCTAAAAGCTCGGGTTGTCGCGGTTTGATGGGCGGCCGCCGGCACGTTGTGGCTGGTCGAGCCCCCGCGGCGGAGCCGTGTGCCGACCGCCGCCCCGACCCCCTGTCCGGTCGCCGGAAGTTCTAACGTTGCCCTGTGGCCTACTTCGACGCTGCCTCCGCCGCTCCCCTGCACCCCGTCGCCCGTCAGGCGCTGTTGGCCTCGCTCGACGACGGGTGGGCCGACCCCGCGCGGCTCTACCGGGAGGGGCGCAAGGCGCGGATCCTGCTGGACGCGGCCCGGGAGGCGGCGGCCGAGGCGGTGGGCTGCCGGACCGACGAGCTGGTGTTCACCTCGTCCGGCACCAGGGCCGTACACACGGGCGTCGCGGGGGCGTTGGCCGGGAGGCGCCGGGTCGGACGCCACCTGATCGTGTCGGCCGTCGAACACTCCTCCGTCCTCCATTCGGCTGAAGTGTTCGAGGCGGAGGGGGGAACGGTCAGCCAGGTCGCCGTGGACCGGGGCGGGTCCGTGGACCCGGCCGGTTACGCCGCCGCGCTGCGGCCGGACACCGCGCTGGCCTGTCTGCAGTCGGCCAACCACGAGGTGGGAACCGCGCAGCCGGTGGCGGAGGTCGCCGAGGCGTGCCGGGCGGCCGGGGTGCCGCTGCTGGTGGACGCGGCGCAGTCGCTGGGCTGGGGGCCGGTCGAGGGCGACTGGTCGCTGCTGACGGCCAGCGCGCACAAGTGGGGCGGCCCCTCGGGGGTCGGACTGCTCGTCGTGCGCAAGGGGGTGCGGTTCGCCGCCCAAGGGCCGCTGGACGAGCGGGAGTCGGGGCGCGCGCCCGGGTTCGAGGACATCCCGGCCGTCGTGGCGGCCGTGGCCTCGCTGCGCGCGGTACGGGCGGAGGCGGCCCGGGAGTCGGTACGGCTGCGGGAGCTGACGGAGCGGATCCGGGCCCGGGTGCCGCGGCTGGTGCCGGACGTCGAGGTCGTGGGCGACCCGGAGCGGCGGCTGCCGGGGATCGTCACCTTCTCCTGTCTCT
This sequence comes from Streptomyces sp. NPDC004561, assembly GCF_053602155.1. Classification (NCBI taxonomy): domain Bacteria; kingdom Bacillati; phylum Actinomycetota; class Actinomycetes; order Kitasatosporales; family Streptomycetaceae; genus Streptomyces; species Streptomyces sp. NPDC004561. The sequence goes on along the minus strand of NZ_JBSGDB010000099.1, from coordinate 18,041 downwards.
ATGTCGACGGAGAGGCGCTGCTGCACGAGCTGGACCGGGAGGGCTTCTCCGTCTCGTCCGGTTCCTCGTGCACCAGCAGCACCCTGACGCCCAGCCATGTGCTGAAGGCGATGGGGGTGCTGAGCGAGGGGAACGTGCGCGTCTCCCTGCCGGCGGGCGCGGCCGAGGAGGACGTGGAACGGTTCCTCGAGGTGCTGCCCGGCGCGGTGGCGGGCGTCCGGGAGAAGCTGGGCGCACCCGCGCCGGCCACTCAGGCGGGTCCCGGGGAACTGCTGGTCGACTCCCTCGGCAAGCGCTGCCCGGTGCCGGTCATCGAACTGGCCAAGGTGTTCGGGCAGGTGCCGCTGGGCGGCACGGTGCGGGTCCTCTCGGACGACGAGGCGGCCCGGCTGGACATCCCCGCCTGGTGCGAGATGCGGGGCCAGGAGTACCTCGGGGAGGAGCCCGCGGAGCGCGGGACGGCGTACCTGGTACGCCGGGTGAGCTGAGCGCACGCGCAACGGGCGCGGGGAACTGCTCGAACAGTTCCCACGCGCCCGCCCGCGCGCGACCGGGTCAGCCCAGGTGGGCGCGGACCTCCTCGGCGGCCTCGTCCCCGTACGCCTTGGTGAACCGCTCCATGAAGTGGCCCCGGCGCAGCTGGTACTCCTGCGTGCCCACGGTCTCGATGACGAGGGTCGCCAGCATGCAGCCGATCTGCGCGGCGCGCTCCAGGGAGACGCCCCAGACCAGGCCGGAGAGGAAACCGGCGCGGAAGGCGTCGCCGACGCCCGTGGGGTCGGCCTTGCGGTCCTCGTCCGGGCAGCCGACCTCGATCGGGTCCTCGCCGGCGCGCTCGATGCGCACGCCCCGGGAGCCGAGCGTGGTGACGCGGTGGCCGACCTTGGCCAGGATCTCGGCGTCGCTGAAGCCGGTCTTGGACTCGATGAGGCCCTTCTCGTACTCGTTGGAGAAGAGGTAGGTCGCGCCGTCCAGCAGGATGCGGATCTCCTCGCCGCCCATCCGGGCGATCTGCTGGGAGAAGTCGGCCGCGAACGGGATCGAGCGGGAGCGGCACTCCTCGGTGTGCCGGAGCATGGCCTCCGGGTCGTCGGCGCCGATCAGCACCAGGTCGAGGCCGCCGACCCGGTCGGCGACCGTCTTCAGCTCGATCAGCCGGGCCTCGCTCATGGCGCCGGTGTAGAAGGAGCCGATCTGGTTGTGGTCGGCGTCGGTGGTGCACACGAAACGGGCGGTGTGCAGGGTGTCGGAGATGCGGACCGAGTCGGTGTCGACGCCGTGGCGGTCGAGCCAGGCCCGGTAGTCGTCGAAGTCGAAGCCGGCGGCTCCGACCAGGACGGGCCCGGTGCCGAGCTGGCCCATGCCGAAGGCGATGTTGGCGCCGACGCCGCCCCGGCGCACGTCGAGGTTGTCGACGAGGAAGGAGAGCGAAACCGTGTGCAGCTGGTCCGCGACGAGCTGGTCGGCGAAGCGACCGGGGAAGGTCATGAGGTGGTCGGTGGCGATGGAGCCGGTGACTGCAATGCGCACGACGGGGATTCTCCTGCGGGAGGCTGGGTTGACAGTTCACGCTACCCGGTCCGGAGCCGCCGCTGAAGCTGGCAAAACTACCCGATAGTAGATCTTTCTTCGCGGCCTCCGGCGTGCCTACGGTGGCCGTCATGACGAACCTCAAGGCCACCTCCCACGCCCGCAGGGTCTCCTCCGCTCCCGCCGACCTCGAGGGCGGTCTCGCCTCGCTGCGCGGCGACTGCGCCCGGATGGCCCCGCACTGGGCGGTCCCGAAGCACGCCGCCTCCCGGCCGGTGCCGCCGTCCCTCATCCACGGGGTGACCGTGCCGACCCGGTCCGCCCGGCTGCTGGACGCGATGTCCGACTACGGCGACTGAGGCACCCGGCGCGCTTCCGGGAACCGCGCGCTCCCCTCCCGCGTCCCATCGCCGTCCCCCGCACCGGGGATGCGGGATACGACCCAGCGAGGAGCGATGCGGTGAACACGGAGCGGCCCGAGAACTCCGGGGATGCGGAGGTTCCCGAGGTATCACCCGAGCGTGCGGCCGGAGCACCGGAGGCCGGCGGCGGGGACCCGGCCGCGCGGTCCGGCAGGCGCCGCTCCCGGGCCGTCGTCCTGTCCGTCGCGGCCGCCGTGCTGCTGGTCGGCGGCGGTGGCGCGTATCTCGCGGCGGGCAGCGACACGGGCGGTCGTACGAGCCCGGGCGCGGCCGGCGGCAGCGCCACTCCCCCGCCGCTCGCGCTGGACGGTTGGACGGGGTCGAACGGCATCGCGCCCGGCGAGCCGGATCCGTACGGCGCCCGGTACGTGGCGCACGGCGAGCTGCCGGCCGGTCCCGGCTCGGCTCCGGTGTACGGGCCGGGGGCCGGGGTCGGCGAGGCGCAGGTGGCCCGGCTGGCGAAGGCGCTCGGGGTGACCGGGGCGCCCGTGGCCGAGGGGCGGCTCTGGCGGGTCGGCGGCAAGGACGGCTCCGGGCCGAGCCTCCAGGTGAACCGGGACGCGCCGGGCAGCTGGACCTTCAGCCGGTACGCGCCCGGCACCGACGACTGCAAGAAGGGCGTCCTGTGCGCGCACGACCCGATGGCCCCCGCCGCGACCCCGGTGAGCGCGGCGGCGGCCGGGAAGGCGGCGGCACCCGTGCTGAGGGCGGCCGGGCTGGACGGCGCGAGGACCGATGCGAGCCAGATCATGGGCGCCCGGCGGGTGGTGAACGCCGACCCCGTCGTCGGCGGTCTGCCCACGTACGGCTGGACGACCGGTCTGACCGTCGACGAGCGGGGCGAGGTGGTCGGCGGCCACGGGCTGCTGTCGGCGCCCGTGAAGGGCGACACGTACCCCGTCCTGGGCGCGCAGAAGACGCTGGGGCTGATGAACGCGGCGCCGAAGGGCGACCACCGGATGGGCATCGGCGGCTGCGCCGATCCGGTGCCGCTGGAGAAGCGGCTGGAGCAGCCGTGCCGCCCCGCCACGGGGGCGCCGAAGCAGGCGGCGGACACGGTCACCGTGGAGAAGGCGGTGTTCGGGCTGTCCTCGCACTCCGTCGGCGGACGGCAGACTCTGGTGCCGTCCTGGCTGTTCGAGGTGCGGGGCCCGGCGGACCAGGGCGCGTCCACGGTGTCGTATCCGGCGGTCGATCCCCGCTATCTGGCGTCGGCGTCCACGCCCCCGGCCCCCTCGGCGCCGGCCGCGTCCGGGACGCCCGCGACCCGGAACGTGAAGGTGACCGGCTACACGGCTGACGGCCGGGACCTGACCGTGAGCTTCTACGGCGGGGTGTGCGCCGACTACCGCGCGGCGGCGAAGGAGAGCGGTGACAAGGTGACCGTCACGGTCACCGAGAAGCCCTGGCCGGACAAGGTGTGCGTGCTGATCGCCAAGGAGTACGCGAAGACCGTACGGCTGGACGCGCCGCTGGACGGGCGGACGGTGCTCGGCGCCGACGGGCGGCGGATCCCGCGGACGAAGCCGGGGGCGCTGCGTCCGGACGCGTCGGCGCGGGCGCGCTAGCCGGGCGCGGGTGCGCTGGGCCGGGCACGGGAAACGCGAGAGGCGGCGGTCCCCCGGAAGGGGCCGCCGCCTCTCGCGTCGGAGCGTGTGCGGCTCAGCTGAAGGAGTCGCCGCAGGCGCAGGAGCCGGTCGCGTTCGGGTTGTCGATCGTGAAGCCCTGCTTCTCGATGGTGTCGACGAAGTCGATCGACGCGCCACCCAGGTACGGAGCGCTCATGCGGTCGGTGACGACCTTGACGCCGCCGAAGTCCTTGACCACGTCGCCGTCGAGGGAACGCTCGTCGAAGAAGAGCTGGTAACGCAGGCCGGAGCAGCCGCCGGGCTGGACGGCGACGCGCAGCGCGAGGTCGTCGCGCCCTTCCTGGTCGAGCAGGGCCTTGACCTTGGCCGCGGCGGCGTCGCTCAGGATGATGCCGTCGGTGGCGGTGCTGGTCTCGTCCGATACGGACATCTACATCTCTCCCGGGTTGTACGGAGACTGCTTGCCGACGAGTGCAACCGGCTCTTCCGCGGATTCATTCCGGGCCGGGCAGTCGCGTTGTCGCGGTTTTGCTTCTCTCTTCATGCTCGCACATGCCCGAGGACGCGGACAGCGGCCCGCGGAGCAACCCGGGCGGGATTCACGTCACATGGACGCTATGGCCGTCGTCAAACTGACGTGAACCAGTTATGATAGATAGCGTCAGTTAGACGAAAAGTAGAAAGGGTGCGTGTCGTGACCACCGCCCAGACCCCGGAGCTCGACGTGCAGCCGACTCCGCTCGCCCTGCTGCTGCTCGGCCGTGAGGCCGACCCGAAGAGCGAGCGGGGCGTCGAGTGCCCCGGTGACCTGCCCTCGCCGTCCGACCCCGACCTGGTCGAGCGCGCCCGCGCCGCCAAGGAGAAGCTCGGCGACAAGGTCTTCGTACTCGGTCACCACTACCAGCGTGACGAGGTGATCCAGTTTGCCGACGTCACGGGCGACTCCTTCAAGCTGGCCCGGGACGCGGCCGCGCGCCCGGAGGCCGAGTACATCGTCTTCTGCGGCGTGCACTTCATGGCCGAGTCGGCGGACATCCTCACCTCCGACGCCCAGAAGGTCGTCCTGCCCGACCTCGCGGCCGGCTGCTCCATGGCCGACATGGCGACGGCCGAGCAGGTGGCGGAGTGCTGGGACGTGCTGACGGAGGCCGGGGTCGCCGAGCAGGTGGTCCCCGTCTCGTACATGAACTCCTCGGCCGACATCAAGGCGTTCACCGGCAGGCACGGCGGCACGATCTGCACCTCGTCCAACGCCAAGCGCGCCCTCGACTGGGCCTTCGAGCAGGGCGAGAAGGTCCTCTTCCTGCCCGACCAGCACCTCGGCCGCAACACCGCCGTCCGTGACATGGGGATGTCCCTGGACGACTGCGTGGTCTACAACCCGCACAAGCCGAACGGCGGGCTGACGGCGGAGCAGCTGCGGAACGCCAGGATGATCCTGTGGCGGGGGCACTGCTCGGTCCACGGCCGCTTCAGCCTGGACTCGGTCAACGACGTGCGCGAGCGCATCCCGGGCGTGAACGTCCTGGTCCACCCCGAGTGCCGGCACGAGGTCGTGGCCGCCGCAGACCACGTCGGCTCGACCGAGTACATCATCAAGGCCCTCGAAGCCGCCCCGGCCGGTTCCAAGTGGGCCATCGGCACCGAGCTGAACCTGGTCCGCCGGCTGGCGAACCGTTTCGCTCCCGAGGGCAAGGAGATCGTGTTCCTCGACCGCACGGTCTGCTTCTGCTCGACCATGAACCGCATCGACCTGCCCCACCTGGTCTGGGCCCTGGAGTCCCTCGCCGAGGGCAACCTGGTCAACCGGATCGAGGTCGACAAGGAGACCGAGGCGTTCGCCAGGCTGGCGCTGGAGCGGATGCTGGCGCTGCCGTAGCGCACACGGAAGGGGCCGGTTCTCCCGCGAGAACCGGCCCCTTCGTCGTGCCGTCAGACTCCGGCCGGCTCCAGCGCCTGCTCCGCCTTCGTCTCCTTCTTCGCGGCCCGCTTCCGCGCGCGCCGCTCCTTGCGGAGCTCGACCGTCGCGTACAGCGTCGGGACCAGCAGCAGGGTCAGCAGGGTCGACGAGATCAGACCGCCGATGACGACCACCGCGAGCGGCTGGGCGATGAAGCCGCCCTCGCCGGTGACGCCCAGGGCCATGGGCAGCAGGGCGAAGATGGTCGCCAGGGCCGTCATGAGGATCGGGCGCAGCCGGTGCCGGCCGCCCTCGATCACGGCCTCGACGACGCCGTGGCCCTGCCCGCGGTACTGGTTGATCAGGTCGATCAGCACGATCGCGTTGGTCACCACGATGCCGATCAGCATCAGCATGCCGATCATGGCCGGGACGCCCATCGGGGTGCCGGTGGCGACCAGCAGACCGAGCGCGCCCGTCGCCGCGAACGGGATGGAGACAAGCAGGATCAGCGGCTGGACCAGCGAGCGGAACGTCGCGACCAGCAGCATGAACACGATGGCGATCGCCGCCAGCATGGCCAGGCCGAGGTTCTTGAACGCGTCGCTCTGGTCGGAGGTGACACCGCCGATCTGGGCCTCGGCGCCCGCCGGGAGCTTCAGCGCCTTGATCTTCGACTGGAGCTGGGTGCTGACCGCGCCCGTGTTGTCACCGGTCGGCTTGGCCGTGATGGTCGCGGCGCGCCGGCCGTCGATCCGGGTCAGGGACACCGGGCCGTCCACCAGCTTCACCGTGGCGATGTCGCCGAGCTTCACCGGGCCGAGGCGCAGGTTCTTCAGCTGGGCCAGGGTGGTGGCGGGCTTCGCCGACTTCACGACGACATCGCGCTCGGTGTCGTCCAGGATCGCCTTCGCCGCCGTCGTGCCGCGCACGGCCTGGGCGACCGCGAGGCCCAGCTTCTGGTCGTCGAACCCGGCCGCGGCCGCCTTGGCGTTGGCGGTCACCGAGATCCGCGGCACGCTGGTGGCGAGGTCGCTGGTGACGTCGGTGACGCCGTCGAGGCCGGCCACGGCGGAGCGGACCTGCTCCGCGGCCGTGCGCAGCACCTGCGGGTCGGACGCCTTCACCACGACGCTCAGGTTCTGGTTGCCGAAGCCGCCGCCGGCCGTCACCGTGGTCGTGCCGATGCCCTTGAGGTTCTTCAGGCCGTCCTCGAGGTGCTTCTGCACGTCGGCGTACGACTTCGAGTCCTTCAGCATGACCTGGTAGGAGGCCTGGTTGGTGCCCGTGCCGCCGCCGAAGGCCGCCATGAAGCCGGAGGAGCCGACGGTGACCTGGTAGTCCTTCACGCCCTTGGTGCCGGCGAGGAACTGCTCCACCTTGCGCGCCTGCGCGTCGGTGGCCGCCAGGCTGGTGCCGGGCCTCAGCTCCTGCTTGACGGTGAGGACCTCCTGCTGGCCCTGGTCGAAGAAGTTGGTCTTCAGCAGGCCGGACATGCCGAAGGTGACGACCAGGACCACGATCGCGATCAGGACGCTGGTCAGCCTCCGGCGGGTGGCGAAGCGCAGGACGGGGACGTAGGCGCGCTGGAGGCGGCTGTCCGCCTCCTTCGCCTCGGCCCGGCGGCGGGCCTCGGCGGCGTCCTCGGGGGTGCCCTTCGGGGCGCGCAGGAACCAGTACGACAGCACCGGCACGACCGTCAGCGAGACGAGCAGGGAGGCCAGCAGGGCCGCCGTCACGGTGATGCTGAACGAGCCGAACAGGGCGCCCACCATGCCGCCGACCAGGCCGATCGGCAGGAACACGGCGACCGTGGTGAGGGTGGAGGAGGTGACCGCGCCGGCCACCTCGCGCACCGCGCCGAGGATGGCCTCCCGGCGCTCCTCGCCGTAGCCGAGGTGCCGCTTGATGTTCTCCAGGACCACGATCGAGTCGTCGACGACCCGGCCGATGGCGATGGTCAGCGCGCCGAGCGTGAGCATGTTCAGGGACAGCCCGCGCGTCCACAGCACGATCAGGGCGAGGACGACGGACAGCGGGATGGACACCGCCGTGACCAGCGTCGAGCGGATCGACGCGAGGAAGACCAGGATGACCAGGACCGCGAAGAGCAGGCCGAGCGCGCCCTCGGTGGTCAGGCCCTTGATGGACTTGGAGACGGCCGGGCCCTGGTCGCTGACGACCGTGAGCCTCGCGCCGGAGCCGAGGTCCTTGCGCAGGCCCGGCAGCTTGCCCTTGACCGCGTCGGAGATGGAGACCGCGCTGCCGTCGTGGTCCATCGTCACGTTGACGGCGAGGCTGGGGCGGCCGTCGGTGCGCGTGATGGAGTCGGCCGGGGCCGGCTGCTCCTTGACGGTGGCCACGTCACCGAGGCGTACGGGCTTCCCGGCGCCCTCGCCGGTGACCGTCAGGTCCTGGATCTGCTTCAGGGAGGTGAAGCCGCCGCCGACCTGCACGGTGCGGTTGGCGCCGTTCTCGTCGAAGGAGCCGGCCGGGACGGTCGCGCCGCCCGCCTGCAGGGCCTGGGCGAGGGCCGCGGGGGTGAGTCCGGCCCGTGCGAGCCCGGCGTCGTCCGGGGTGACGGTGACCTGCAGGTTGCGGACGCCCATGACCTGGACGCGGCCGACGCCGGCGACGTCCTTCAGGGCCGGGACGACCGTCTTGTCGAGCTGGTCGGCGAGGGCCTGCTGGTCCTTGTTCGAGGTGGCCGCGAGGACCACGGTCGGCATGTCGTCCGTGGAGCCGGAGATGACCTGCGGGTCGACGGTGTCCGGGAGCTGGTTGCGGGCCCGGTTGACGGCCTGCTGGACGTCGGAGACGAGCTGCTTGGTGTTGTTGCCGTAGTCGAAGGACGCCATGATCACGGCGTTGCCCTCGCTGGCGGTCGAGGTGACCGAGGTGACACCGTCGACGGCCTGGAGGTTGTTCTCGATCGGCTCGACGACCTGCTTCTCGACCACGTCGGGCGAGGCGCCCTGGTACGGCGCGAGGACCGACACCATGGGCAGGTCGATGGTGGGCAGCAGCTGCTGCTTGATCTGGGGTATCGCGATCAGCCCGAAGACCAGCGCGACGATCGACATGAGCCCGATGAGGGCTCGTTGCGCGAGGCTGAATCTGGACAGCCAGGACATGGGTCAGGGTCTCTCTTCAGTGAGCGGCAGAAGCACCTCCGCGCCGGAGGAGGTCCGGGCGCGGAGGAAGCGGCGGCGGGATGTGGGGGTGAGCGCCCACCCCGCCACCCTGGTCCATCGCGGAGGGCCGATCCGTAGCCCCCAGGTCCATTTCCTCGTCCGGGCACTACTCCGCGCGCAGTACACGCGGGTGGAGATCAGTCCATCCGGGGGCGGACCAGCCCGGACTCGTACGCGATCACGACGAGCTGCGCACGGTCCCGGGCGCCGAGCTTGGCCATGGCCCGGTTGACGTGGGTCTTCACGGTCAGCGGGCTGACCTCCAGGCGCTCGGCGATCTCGTCGTTGGAGTGGCCGCCCGCGACCTGGACGAGCACCTCCCGCTCCCGGCCGGTGAGCGCGTCGAGGCGTTCGGAGCGGGCCGGGTCGCGGCCGTCGTCGCCCTGGGCCAGGAAGCGGGCGATCAGGCCCTTGGTGGCGGCCGGGGACAGCAGGGCCTCACCGCCGGCGGCGACCCGGATGGCGTTCAGCAGCTCCTCCGGCTCGCTGCCCTTGCCGAGGAAGCCGGAGGCGCCGGCGCGCAGCGACTGGACGACGTAGTCGTCCACCTCGAAGGTGGTCAGGATGACCACCCGGACGTGTGCGAGCAACGGGTCGGCGCTGATCAGGCGGGTGGCGGCGAGGCCGTCGGTGCCGGGCATCCGGATGTCCATGAGGACGACGTCGGCGGCCCGCTCACCCGCGAGCCGGACCGCTTCCGCGCCGTCGGAGGCCTCCCCCACGACCTCCATGTCCGGCTCGGAGTCGACCAGCACCCGGAACGCGCTGCGCAGCAGTGCCTGGTCGTCGGCGAGCAGGACACGGATCGTCATACGGGCTCTCCCGGTGCCGTCGTGCGGCTCTCGGTGCGGGTCTTGACGGGCAGGATCGCATGGACGCGGAAACCGCCGCCGTAGCGGGGTCCGGTGGTGAGGGTGCCGCGCAGGGCGGTGACCCGCTCCCGCATGCCGAGCAGCCCGTGGCCGCCGCCGGCCTCCGGGGCGGCGGCCTCGCCGGAGCCGTCGTCGAGGACGGTGACCTCGATGTTCGGTCCGACGCGTACGACGCTGACCTCGGCCCTGGCATCGGCGCCCGCGTGCTTCTGGACGTTGGTCAGGGCCTCCTGGACGATCCGGTAGGCGGCGAGGTCCACGGCGGCCGGGAGCTCGGTGCCCTGATCGGCGCGGGCCACGTCCACCGGGAGCCCGGCGCTGCGGAAGGTGGTGGCGAGCTCGTCCAGGAGGTTCAGACCGGGGGCGGGCTCGGTGGGGGCCTCCGGGTCACCGGACTGGCGCAGCAGGCCGACGGTCGCCCGGAGTTCGTTGAGCGCGCTGCGGCTGGCCTCACGGACGTGCGCGAGGGCCTCCTTGGCCTGGTCGGGCCGCTTGTCCATGACATGGGCGGCGACCCCGGCCTGCACGTTGACCAGGGCGATGTGGTGGGCGACGACGTCGTGCAGATCGCGGGCGATGCGCAGCCGCTCCTCGGCGACCCGGCGGCGGGCCTCCTCCTCGCGGGTGCGCTCGGCGCGCTCGGCGCGTTCCCGGATGGCCTGCACGACCGCGCGGCGGCTGCGCACGGCGTCGCCTGCGGTGGCGCCGATGCCGGTCCAGGCGAGCACGCCCAGGTTCTCCTGCGCGTACCAGGGCAGGGGGCTGCCGAGCATGGCGGCGGCGGTCAGCACGGTCATGGTGAGCAGGCCGACCCGCAGGGTGGTGGTGCGGTCGGTGGTCGAGGCCACGGTGTAGAGGGCGACCACGGCGGACATCGCGACCGGGGCGCGCGGGTCGCCGGTGACGCACTCGACGAGGGAGACGGTGCCGGTGACGGCGAGGACCGTCATGGCGGCGCGGCGCCGGAAGACCAGGGCCGCGGCGCCGAGGACCATCAGCAGCAGGCCGAGCGGGTCGGGGGTGCGGACGCCCCAGGTGACGCCGTTCGGTCCGCGGGGCACCACGAAGGAGCCGGCGACCATGCACACGAGTACGCCGGCCGCGAGGGCCGCGTCCAGGGCCAGGGGGTGTGCCCTGAGGCGGCAGCGGGCGCGGTCGAGAGTGCTCACATGTCGAACAGTACGGTTCCGGTCCGGGGCGGCGGCAAGACGCCCGGTCTCCCGGCGCTCGCGGGACTGTTGGGCAGCCGGCCAGCCGATTGACCGTCCACGGTCAATCACTGTTGGCCGGACCTGTGCGACCCGCAGGCCCTGTACTCCTGGGACGGCGTCGCCGGGCGCCGGCGTCCAAGGTGACGGACCTGCCGATGTCGGACGCGGGCGCCTGGGAGTCGGTCGTCTCCGTGCCCGACCTGACCGCCTCCGGCGCCCGGGTGCGGCTGATCGCCGACGACGGCTCCGCCGACCTCTACGGCGACGGCACCGAGGCGAAGGGCCTCAGCCACCCGGAGTGGCAGAAGTCCCGCACCACCTGGTTCACCCGAACTGACCCGGAGCGTCTCCCCGGGCTGGTCCCGGAGCGGGCCTCAGCCCGGGATCAGCCCCTCGTCGCCTAGCATCTCCCGGACCTCCTCCAGCGAGGCGTCCGGGGACGGAAGGATCAGCTCCGAGGGTTCCAGGGCGTCGTCCGGCAGCGGAGCGCCGAGCCGGCGGACGGAGTCGAGGAGGGTGCCGAGCGTGCGGCGGAAGCCCACCTCGTCCCCGCGCCGCACCTGCTCCAGCAGCTCGTCGTCCAGCTTGTTCAGCTCGGTGAAGTGGGCGTCGTCCAGCCTCACCTGGCCCTCGCCCATGATCCGTACGATCACGTCGGCCTCCTCGGCTCGGGTACCGGCGCCGGACTACTGCTTGTCGAAGCGCGGGGTGTCCTGCGGCTGCTGCTGGGACTGCCCCTGCCCGGTGCCGCCCTCGATCGCCTGCTGCGGGGTGCCACCCGCGAGCTCGGCCTTCATGCGCTGCAGTTCCAGCTCCACATCCGTACCACCGGAGAGCCGGTCCAGCTCGGCCGCGATGTCGTCCTTCGCCGTACCCGTCGGGTCGTCCAGGGCACCGGAGGCGAGCAGCTCGTCGATGGCTCCGGCGCGGGCCTGGAGCTGCTGCGTCTTGTCCTCGGCGCGCTGGATGGCCAGGCCGACGTCGCCCATCTCCTCGGAGATGCCGGTGAAGGCCTCCCCGATCCGGGTCTGGGCCTGCGCGGCCGTGTAGGTGGCCTTGATGGTCTCCTTCTTGGTGCGGAAGGCGTCCACCTTGGCCTGCAGGCGCTGGGCCGCCAGGGTGAGCTTCTCCTCCTCGCCCTGGAGGGTCGCGTGCTGCGTCTCGAGGTCCGTCACCTGCTGCTGGAGGGCGGCACGCCGGGACAGCGCCTCGCGGGCCAGGTCCTCACGGCCGAGCGCGAGCGCCTTGCGGCCCTGGTCCTCCAGCTTGGACGACTGCTGCTGCAACTGGTTGAGCTGGAGTTCCAGGCGCTTGCGGCTGGTCGCCACGTCGGCGACTCCGCGGCGCACCTTCTGCAGCAGCTCCAGCTGCTTCTGGTACGAGTAATCGAGGGTCTCGCGCGGGTCCTCGGCCCGGTCAAGGGCCTTGTTCGCCTTCGCGCGGAAGATCATCCCCATACGCTTCATGACACCGCTCATGGGCTTCGCGCGCCCCCTTCTGACGGACTCCAGCTCACAGATCCTGCGACAGAACCCACAGTACGGGCCCTGCCTCCATTACCGCACCGTCCGGGGGCTGATGCGCTCATCCCCAAGGACGACTGCGGACGGTATCGCTCCGGCGTGAGGAGTAGGTGATCCCCCACCGGAACCCCTCCGGAGCGCCCCCTCCGTCCCCCTACAGACGTCCGGTGTTGCCGGATCGTTCCCCACCGGGCTGGGGTCCATGCCGGGGATGCCCTTACCCTTGGGTTTTGTGTTCCGTAGCCGTGCCAAGGAAGAGAAGACGCCCGCCGACAAGACGCCGGTGAACTTCTCCAAGCAGACCCGTGACCCGCAGGCCCCCAAGGGCAGGCCCACGCCCAAGCGCAGTGAGGCCCAGTCCCAGCGCCGCAGCGTGGCCAACACGCCCACGAACCGCAAGGACGCCGCGAAGCGTCAGCGCGAGGACCGCCGTCAGGCGCTGGCGCGGCAGCGCCAGGCGCTGGCCGGCGGCGACGAGCGCTATCTGCCGGCCCGTGACAAGGGCCCGGTCCGCAAGTTCGCCCGGGACTGGGTGGACTCGCGGTTCAACGTGGCCGAGTTCTTCCTGCCGCTCGCCGTGGTGATCCTCGTGCTGAGCGTGGTGCGGGTGCCCTCCATCCAGACCATCGCCCTGCTGCTGTGGCTGATCGTGATCGTGCTGATCGTGGCCGACGGGGCGTTCAGCGGGCTCAGGCTGAAGAAGCGGCTCAAGGAGCGCTTCCCCGGCCAGAACACGCGGGGCGCGGTCGCCTACGCCCTGATGCGGTCCCTGCAGATGCGCCGGCTCCGGCTGCCGAAGCCGCAGGTCAAGCGCGGAGAGCGGCCCTGAGCGCTGACGCCTTCACCGGGGGTGCGGCGGACGCGTGGCTGAGCCGTCTCGGCGGTCTGCGTGACGTCGTACGGCAGGAGCTGGTGGCCCGGCAGCTCGATGAGCAGATAGCCGGGCGGTTCCCGGTCGGGCAGCGGCTGCGCGTGCTCGACGTGGGGATGGGCCAGGGCACGCAGGCACTGCGGCTGGCCCGGCTCGGCCACCAGGTGACCGGGGTCGAGCAGGACGCGACGATGATCGCCGCCGCCCGCGCGGCCCTGGCCGGGCAGCCGGAGGGCATCCGGGAGCGGGTCCGGCTGGTGCAGAGCGACGGGCGGGACACCGGTGTGCACTTCCTGCCGGGCGGCTTCGACGTGGTGCTGTGCCACGGCGTCCTGATGTACGTGGCGGAGCCCGACCCGCTGGTGGCGGGCCTGGCCAGGATGCTGGCCCCGGGCGGACTGCTGTCGCTCCTCGTGCGCAACGGCGACGCGCTCGCCATGCGGCCGGGCCTCGCCGGGGACTGGGCGGGCGCGCTGGCCGCCTTCGACACCGCCTCGTACCACAACCGCCTGGGCCTGGACGTGCGGGCCGACCGGCTGTCGGCGCTCACCGCCACCCTCGCCGGCATCGCCGCCCCGTTGCACGCCTGGTACGGGGTCCGGGTCTTCACGGACACGGCGGCGGACGGCGCCCCGGTCCCCGACGACCTCGACACCCTGCTCGCGGTCGAGGAGCGGGCTGGCCGCACCGACCCCTACCGCGGGGCGGCGGCGCTGCTGCACCTGTGCGGAGTACGCGGCTGAGCCCGTTCAGAGGAACACGGCGGGCCTGTTGATCATCCCGAGGTGAGACTCGGGGCATGGCCGCATTCCGTACCCGTGCCCCTCGCAGATCCGGCGCCCGTGCCTCGCGGAGGAGCGCCCGTGTCCCCGCCCTGCTGTGCTGTGCGGCGCTCGCCGCCGGCTGCTCCGTCCCCTCCGTCCCGGCCGGCGACGACACCGCGGTGACCGCCCGGACGGCCGCGCCGCTGACCGCGGGCGGCCTGCAGAGCGAGTACCAGAAGGTCATCAAGGCGGTCCTGCCGTCGGTCGTGCAGATCGACGCGGGCCGTGACCTGGGCTCCGGGGTGGTGTACGACGACAAGGGGCACATCGTCACCAACGCGCACGTGGTCGGTTCCGAGCGGACGTTCAAGGTGACCACGGCGAACAGCGAGGAGCCGCTCAGCGCGAGCCTGGTCTTCTCCTACCCCGAGCAGGACCTCGCCGTGATCAGGCTGGACAAGGTGCCGGCCGGGCTGCGGCCGGCGGTGCTCGCCGACTCCGGGAAGGTGGAGGTCGGCCAGCTCGTGCTCGCCATGGGCTCGCCGCTCGGGCTGTCGTCCAGCGTGACCCAGGGGATCGTCTCGGCGACCGGACGGACCGTCACCGAGGGACAGAGCGACGGCGGCACGGGCGCCACCATCGCCAACATGGTGCAGACGTCGGCCGCCATCAACCCCGGCAACAGCGGCGGCGCCCTGGTCGACCTGGACGGGCGGGTCATCGGCATCCCGACGCTCGCCGCGGGCGACCCGAACCTCGCCGGCGGCGCGGCGGCCGGCATCGGCTTCGCCATCCCGGCGTCGATGGTGCGGACGGTCGCCGGGCAGATCGTCAGGGCGGGCAAGGTCATCGACTCGGGGCGGGCCGCGCTCGGCATCACCGCGCGGACCGTCGTGGACGAGGGCTACCGGCCCGCCGGGGCCGCCGTGGTCACCGTCAGGAGCGGGGGCGCGGCCGCGGCGGCGGGTCTGCGCCCCGGCGACATCGTCACCAGGCTCGGCGACCGGCCCGTCACCACCGTCACCTCGCTGTCGGAGGCGCTGGCGGCGGTCGATCCCGGGCAGCGCGCCTCGGTGACGTACCAGCGCGGCGGCGCCGACAGGACGGCGGAGGTGACGCTGGGCGCACAGTGAGGAGGGGTACGGCCCGCGGGGCACGGCCCCGATGTGTCGCCTTCGGCGTACGGCCCCTCCTCACCGGGGGCGGGGCGGGCTAGGACGCGTCGGCGTGCAGGCTCATCGGCCCGTAGATCTCGGCGGTCTCCTCGAACAGCCGCACCTGGTCCGCGCCGCCCTCCTGGAGCGCCTTCCAGTGCTCCCCGATCCAGGACTCGGCATCCCCCTGCGTGGTGAACTCCTCGGGCTGCACCGCGGGCTGGACCTCCGTCCCGTCGGCCTTCTCGAACCGCCACGTCCATGCCGTCATGTGGGCCTCCTTGTGATCCAACACCTGCTGGAAGACTAGCCGGAAGCGCAAGACCTGATCAGACAGGCGAAAATCGATCCGTGGAAATCACTCTGCTCGGTACTGGCGCCCCGGCGGGGCTGCCCCGGCCCGACTGCCCCTGCGCCGCCTGCGCGGCCGCGCTGGGGCCGGACACGCGGGCGGCGACCGCGCTGCTCGTGGACGGGGCGCTGCTGCTCGATCTGACGCCGGGGGCGGCGTTCGCGGCCGCGCGGTCCGGGCATTCGCTGGTCGGGGTGCGGCAGGTGCTGCTGTCGCACCCGCACGACGGGCCCCCGGTGGAGGTGCCGGCCGGGCTGCCGCAGCCCGGCCGGGTGCCGGACGGGCGGGAGTTGGCGCTGCTGACGGGGCATCGGGTGCGGGCCGTGGCGATGGACGCGGGCGGCACCGGGTACGCGGTGACCGGGCCGGACGGGCAGCGGCTGCTGTACCTGCCGCCGGGCGGGGCGCCGGCCGGTCTGGAGGAGTCGACGGCGGAGGCGTACCACATGGTCCTCGCGGACGTCGTGGGCCGCCCGGACGCGCTGGCCCGGCTGCGGGCGGTCGGCTCCGCCGGCCCGACGACGGACGTGCTCGCCGTCCACCTCGACCATGACGTGCCGCCCGGCGCGGAGCTGCGGCGGCGGCTCGCCGCGGCGGGGGCGCGCGCGGTGCCGGACGGTACGACGCTGGTGGTCGGGGCGTACGAGGACGTGCCGGACGTGCCGCGCCGCACGCTGGTCCTGGGCGGGGCCCGCTCGGGCAAGTCCGTGGAGGCCGAGCGGCGCCTGGAGTCCTTCCCGGACGTGCTGTACGTGGCGACCGGCGGGACGCGGGGCGGCGACACCGAGTGGGCGGCGCGGGTCGCCGCGCACCGGGACCGGCGGCCGGGGTCGTGGCGTACGACGGAGACGACGGACCTGGTGCCGCTGCTCGCCGAGGACGGGCCGCCGGTGCTGATCGACTGTCTGTCGCTGTGGCTGACGGACGTCATGGACTCCGTGGGGGCGTGGGACGACGCGGAGTGGGCGGGGGGCGGCGAGAAGGCGCTGCGGGAGCGGGTGCGGGAGCTGGCCGACGCGGTGCGGTGCACCCGGCGCACGGTGGTGGCCGTGTCGAACGAGGTGGGCTCGGGAATCGTCCCCGCCACCGCCTCGGGCCGCCGGTACCGGGACGAACTCGGGCGCCTGAACGCGGCGTTCGGGGCGGAGTGCGAGCAGGTGCTGCTGGTGGTCGCGGGGCAGGCGCTGGTGCTACGGGGCTGACCGCTGTGCCGGGCTCTTGCGGGCGACGAGGCGGTACCCGTTGGCGAACGGGGTGTGGCGGAGCAGCGGCGCCAGGGTCTGGTCCAGGGCCCAGGCGATGTCGAGCAGCGGGACCGCGAGGGTCTTCGACAGGGGGTGCGCGCCGGCCAGGGCCAGGGCGAGGGCCGCCGAGAGGTCGTAGGGGATGTGGGCGGCGCCGCGGTCCGTGACGAGGACGGCGCAGCCCTGGTCCTCCAGTTCCGCGCGGAGGTTGGCGAGCGGCGGCAGGTGCAGATGGCGCGGCTGGCCGTACGGGAGCCACCATCTGCCGAGCAGGGCGGCGAACACGCAGCGCGGGTCGGGGACCTCGACGACGAGGTGACCGCCGGGGCGCAGCACCGCCAGGGCCGCGCGGAGTTCGGCGCGCGGGTCGGGGGTGTGCTCCAGGTGGTGGAACATGCTGACCACGTCGTAGCGGGCGCGCAGCCGGGCGGTGGTGCCGGGGGTCGTGAGGTAGCCGCGGTGGGCCTCCTCGATGCGGTCCTCCAGGAGGGCCTGCTCCACCCGGGCGGTCGGGTCCAGGCCGTCGAAGCTGGTGTACGGGAAGAACTCCTTGGCCGCCTCGGGGAAGCGGGCGCGGCCCGTGCCCACGTCCAGCCAGCTCTCCGGCTCGGGCAGCGCCGACAGCCGCCGGGCGGCGGCCCGGTGCCGGCGGCGGACCGCGCGGGGGGAGAGGACGCGCACGGCGAACTCCTCCAGCTGCCGTTCGTAGAAGTCCCGGTGGAAGAAGGCGAGTCCCTCCGCCGTGAGCCGGGGGTTCTGGAAGGTGTGGCGGCAGTCGCCGCACTCGTCGAGAACGAAGGTGCCCGCCCGGTGCCGCAGGGGGTCGCCCGCGCGCACCCGGGTCCGCAGCCGCTCGGAGCCGCACCAGGGGCAGTCCCCGCGGCGCGGCTCGAGGAACGGGTCGGCGGACCGCGGGAGGGTCTCCGGCGTGAGGGGCGAGGTCGGCATGGGCGGCTCCCTGTGCGACATTCCACTGCAAACCGGAACGTATGGGATCCCGATCTTGGGTGCAACGACGTCGCCGGGGTGTGGTGGCCATGTGGCGCGTGAGCCTTCGCTCTCTGGCGGTACTGTTCGGCGAATGAGCAGGCTTAATCTGGACGACTTCACCGATCTGATCGAGCGCCCGGACGGGGGCGTGCGCCGTGACGCCGAGGCCCGTCGGGAACGCCAGATCGTGCCGCCCGGGGCGCTGGGGCGCCTGGACGAGCTGGGCGAGTGGCTGGCCGCCGCGCAGGGTGCGGTGCCGGTACGGCCCGTCGAACGGCCGCGGGTGATCCTCTTCGCCGGTGACCACGGCATCGCCGGTCTGGGCGTCTCGGGGCGGCAATGATCCATGCCGTGCGGAACCTGCTGGCCCGCTGCCGCACCGAAGCCGCCTTCCGCGGCGACCGCGGATCCATGTCCCTGTTCCT
>NZ_JBSGDB010000098.1:0-22481 GCF_053602155.1 Streptomyces sp. NPDC004561 | reverse complement strand
CTCGACCACGCGTGGCCGCTGCTCGAAGCGGCCGACCTGGTCGGCGACCTCTGGTCGGTTCCCGCCTACCTGCGGATGTGCGCTCCCTGGCTCGGAAGATGGTCTTCTGCTCGAGGTAGGGGTCGAGGCTCCCGGGGCCGAGTTCACGGCCCATGCCGCTGTTCTTGACGCCGCCGAACGGGGCCTCCATGGGGAAGGAGGCGCTGTTGACGCCGATCGTGCCGGTCACGATGCGGCGTGCCACCTCGGTGGCGTGTTCGCGGTCCTGCGAGAAGACGCCGCCCCCGAGGCCGTACTCGGAATCGTTGGCAATGGCGATCGCCTCTTCCTCGTCCTCGTAGGGGATGACGACCAGGACCGGGCCGAAGATCTCTTCGCGGGCGATCCGCATGTCGTTGGTGACGTCACGGAAGACGGTCGGTTCCACGTAGTAACCGCGGGGGAACGCTTCGGGGCGGCCGCCGCCGACGACGGCCTTGGCTCCTTCCCGTCGTCCCAGCTCGAGGTAGGACTCCACGCGTTCCCGCTGACGTTCGGACACCAGCGGGCCGAAGAGGTTGGAGGGATCGGTGGGGTCGCCCATCGGGATCTCGCTCATGGCCGCGCTGACGGCGTCGACCACCTCGTCGTACCGGGAACGGGGGGCGAGTACCCGGGTCAGGGACCGGCAGATCTGGCCGGTGTTCGGCGAGCAGGCCGTGGCGACGAAGGGCTTGAACGCCTCGAGGTCGACGTCTTCCAGCAGGATGGCGGCGGACTTGCCGCCCAGTTCGAGCGTGACGCGCTTGAGATCCCGCCCGCAAGCCGCGGCGATGGCCTTGCCGGCGATGGTGGACCCGGTGAACGCGATCTTGCGGACGAGGGGGTGGTCGACGAGGGCGGAACCGGTCTCGCGGCCCCCGGTGACGACGTTGATGACGCCGGCGGGGATGCCCGCCTGCGCCGCGATCTCCGCGAACAGGAACGAGTCCAGCGAGGTCTCGGGTGCCGGCTTGATCACCACGGTGCAGCCCGCCGCGAGCGCGGGGCCGATCTTCCACGTGAGCAGGGGCTGCGGACCGTTCCACGGGGTGATGGCGCCCACCACACCGACGGGCTCGCGCCGTACGAGCGCGTCACCGACGGAAGTCTTGATCGGCTCCTCTTCGGCCATGTTCTCGGCGAGGGAGGCGAAGTACCTGTAGTTCAGCGCCACCTGCGACTGCATGGCCCGGGACACGCTGATCGGCGTGCCGTTCTGCCGCGTGACGAGCGCCGAGATCTCATCGACCCGCTTCTCATAGGCGTCAGCCAGCCGGCGCAGGTACTCGGCGCGCTTCACGAAGCCGAGCGCGGCCCATGCGGTGCCCGCGGCCTCCGCGGCGCGCACCGCGGCGTCGACGTCGGCCGTGTCACCGTCGACGATCGACGCGAACGCCTCCTCCGTCGCCGGGTTGACGACGGAGATCCGTTCCGCCGACCGGGCGGGCTGGAATCCGCCGTCTATGTAGTGGGAGTCATGCTTGATGACTGCCATGGAAAAACCTCCTCAGGTCACCAATGACGTTGGTGTCCAGTCGAGCATCTCGCATCAGAATGGGATGATAAAGGGTAGAGCTTTCTACCCCCAACTGGGCCCGATTCGCAGAAGGTGAAGTGCCGCTTCGGGAATTTCGAATCTGCGACATCAGATGGCCGGACGGAGTCGCGTCCAGCTCGGTTGGGTCGCCCTTGTGGGAGCTCCAAATGGTCGCAGTCATCCGCGTGAGCTGCGGGTTCACAAACAGATTCGACGGAGGCGAATCAGCGATTCGCTCCTGTCGACTTGGATAGTCCGCAAGTCGGGTTTAACCTTCAGGTAACGAAAACGTCGGCATCGAAGGCTCCAGCCCTTGAAGAGCGGGCGATTTGATCTGGCCTTCTGGTGCACCTAACGGAGCAGGATACAGCGCAGCTGTGCCATGGCTATCGACATGCGATTCGGCGCTCTAATTTCGTCTGCGCGCCGCACCATGCGCGACCCCATGATGGATCTTTGCATTGCTTGCCCATCGGGCCCGAGCGAGTGATTTCGCGAGTCGGCGTACGGCAACAAGAGAGAAGGAACAGACTGTGCAAGGAATTACATTCCCCGGTGATCGCCGTGCACTTCTGAGGGAGTTCCCGGACCCCGTGGCCGGACCGGGCGAGGTCGTCGTGCGCATGCGCGCCTCCGGTATGTGTGGCAGCGATCTGCACTTCTACCGAGGAACGGCCTCCTTCGGAGGCGGCCCGGACATGATCCAGGGGCACGAGCCCTGTGGCGAGGTACACGCTGTGGGCGAGGGTGTCACTCCGGACATGGCATCGGTCGGCGACCGGGTCATGATTCACCACTACTGGGCCTGTACCACTTGCGACCACTGCCGGTCGGGCTGGCCGCAGATGTGTGACGGCGGCCAGGTGCACACGCTCTGCATCGACGAGCCCGGCGGTCACGCTCCCTACATGGTGGTACCGGTCCGTACGCTCCTGCCGCTCCCCGACGAGCTCAGCTTCAAGGCGGGCGCGGCGATCGGGTGCGGCACCGGAACAGCCTGGGGCGGTCTCAAGCGCCTGGGCGACCTGGGCGGAGCCAACCTGGTGGTCTTGGGACAAGGACCGGTCGGTCTCTCCGGGACCATGCTGGCGTCGGCTCTTGGGGCTCGTGTCATCGGCGTGGACATCAACGCCGAGAGGCTGGTCAGCGCGCGCGAGTTCGGCGCGAGCGACGTCGTCAACTCCGCCGAGGTGGACATCAGCGAGGCGATCGCCGATCTCACCGGTGGCCGAGGGGCGGACATGGTCCTGGAAACCTCGGGCAGGGCCAACGCCGACGCGCTGAAGATCCTCGGCAAATGGGGACGCGCCTGCTTCATCGGGCTCCCCGGGGATGTGAGCTTCAGGACCGAGGACGTCTTCAGGAATCAGTGGACCCTCATGACGTCCTGGACGCTGTCCTCGATCGAGCAGCGCCGCTGTGCCGATTTCATAGCCTCCCGCGAGCTGCCCGTGGACAGCCTCTTCACCAAGAGCTGGTCGCTCGACCAGGCCGCCGAGGCCTACGAGTGGTTCGACAAGCAGACGGACGGCAAGGGCGTCTTCGAGTTCTGACAGCGGCGGTCGCACCAACCGGACCAGCGACGCCCACCGGAGTGGCCGGATGCCCTGTCCTGTAGCCGGCACTTCATGCACACAGCGAAAGAAGTGATATCCCGATGGTGACCCACTATGGGCGGGCGGTTCTGCATGCCGCGCGCCACGGCTTCCGGGTCGAGCGACCCCTGCAGAACCCGCAGGCACTGCTTCGCGTCGCCGTGGGCATCGTTCTCGGCACGGTCCTCGGCTACGTCCTGAACCAGCAGATGCTGTGTGTGGGCGCCTGGCTCGCCGGACTGGGCTCGATGATCCCCCACCAGCGTCACCGTCTGGGCGTCTCAGCCGCGAGCGCGGTACTGCTGTGCATCGTCGGTCCGGCAGTGGGCGTCTACGTGCACGGCATGTCGTGGTTGCTGTACCTCTTGGCGTTCCTCGGTGTGTTCGCCGGCGGCATGCTGATGATGTTCGGGATCGGCTTGGGCATGAGGGCCATCATCATGACCATCCTGATGGTGGCCCTGGCCGATCTCGCACCCGACGTCTC
Organism: Streptomyces sp. NPDC004561; assembly: GCF_053602155.1. Lineage (NCBI taxonomy): Bacteria > Bacillati > Actinomycetota > Actinomycetes > Kitasatosporales > Streptomycetaceae > Streptomyces > Streptomyces sp. NPDC004561. The sequence goes on along the minus strand of NZ_JBSGDB010000098.1, from coordinate 18,841 downwards.
CACAGGTCTGACCGTGGTGAAGTGGCTCGCTCTCGGCGGCGCCATCGGGTGGATCTGCCAGCTGCTCCCGCCCTATGGCCCCCGGTTCGCCACCCAGCGCAAAGCCGTGGCGGCACTCTACGACGCACTCGCCGCCGACGTCCGGGCATCCGTGGAAGACGGCACGGCAGACCAGCCGTGGCCCGGGCCGCTGCTGGCGGCTCGGCAGGCGTTGACCGTGCTGCCTCAGTTCTCTCGCGCCGCGGCCGCTCCGTTGTTCGGCCTGGTGGGAGAGGCGGAGCGGATCGCCCGGAATGTTCGCGCCCTTCAGGCTGCTGAGGGCCCGGTGCCCGAAACCTGCAGGGCCCGCTCCGCCGCAGTAGCGGGCGTACTGTCCGATGTGGCCTCGACCGTGCGCAGCGGGCGTCCGGTCGCGGTCACGGCGGACTGGTCCTCCAGGCAGCTGTTGCAGCAGACACGCTCCGGCGAGGCTCATGAGAACATTCTCCGCGACCTCGTCGACGCCCTCACGGAGGCCGGACGGCTGGCCGGCATACCGGACGCCAGGAAGTCCGACGACTCCTGGCAGCACACCGAGTTGGCCCTGCTGCACTCCCAGCCTGGTCTTGTCGCACGAGGGCTGCGACGTCTGCGCGAGGAGCTCACGTGGAGCTCGCCCGTCTTCCAGCACGCGTTGCGTCTGGCTGTCGCGGCCACCATCGCCGAGACCGTCGGACGAGCCACGGGCGACTGGGGAGGCCTCGGCGAGCCGGGCCACGCCTTCTGGCTCTTCCTGACCGCCGCGATCGTTCTGTTCCCCACCTTCGAGCACACCTTCAGCCGTGGCATCAGCCGTAGCACGGGAGCGATCGCCGGTGGCCTCATCGGCTGGGCCCTGACTCTGCTTCCCGACGCTCGTGTGCTGCACTATCTCGTCCTGATCGTCCTGCTCCTCCTCTACCTGACCTTCCGCAGCACCGGTCAGCCATTGATGATCATGTGGATCACCGCATGGGTTTCCTATCTCGGCGCAGGAGGCAGCAGCGCCTGGACCCGCACCGCCGACACGGTGATCGGCTCCGCCATCGCCATGGCGGTCTACATGCTGTGGCCCACCTGGCAGAGCAAGAGCTTGCCCCGCCTGCTGGCGAACTGGATCCGCGTCGAAGGCCAACGCCTCAGCGCCCTGGCGGGCGCCTGGGCCGACCCCTCCACCGCTGATCCGATCGCTCTGGACCGGATGGGCCACGAAGCCCGGGCGGCACGCCACAAGTTCGACGAAGCCGCCACGCACGCCACATCCGAGCCGGTCCATCACCTCGCGCGGTGGCAAGGTCCGGAACTGCGACTGCTGGCTCGCTCGGTTCACGAAGTGGCCAAGGGCTCCGCCCTGTTGACCGCACATCTGCCCGGCCCGCAGATGCCCGGTGTCCCCTGCGCCGCACGCTACGCGGAGCCGTTGCACCACGTGATGTCCGAACTGGCCAAAGCCGCAGAGACAGGTGCGCAGCCGGACCCCCGTCTGACCGCACGGTTGCATGACGCCTTCGGCGCCGAGCTTGCGGACACCGCATGGCTTCGGCAGCCTGGCCAGGACGTTTTCGGCCGAGTCACCCACTGCGTGGAAGACCTGGCAACCGCGATGCGCTGACAGAGTGTCTCTGACCGGCTTCGCTCGGCCTGACCTGCGGACGGCCGCGAGAACAGCGTCGGGAGCGCCACCGTGATCGGCACCCGATTCCGTGGGCGCGGGAGAATCTGCGAGCCCCACGGTCGGCGGATTTCCGAATCCGCGGGGGAGGGGAGGGAGCGGATCCCCGTTGGCGTATGCGAGTGGTGACGGCCCGGCGAGGCCGAATCCTGCCCGCTCCAGGCGGTATCCCGACCGTTATCGGACGAGTGGCCGAGGGGTCCCATACGGCCGGTTGTGCGCGGAGCCCCTGTGTTTCGGCGACAGCGAACTCCATGTCATCCCAATCCCGGCCGAGCCCAGGACGTGCGGTCTTCCTCGGCAAACGGCCCGGCCCGCTGTTCTCCGGCGCCCACGTGCTGCCGCGCATCACCCAGTCCATCGGCTTCGAATCCGCCGGACCTGGCCGCCTGGCCGTGCGGCAGGTATGTCGCTCATCCGATCAACGCTGCGGCGTCGCGACGTGGCGACGACGGTGCAGGGAGGGGGGCGATCGCGCTGCTCTTGGACCACGTCCGCGAGTACCGACAACGGCCTGTACCACCTGCAATCTTTCCGGCCGCCGCTTGCCCGAACGGGTCGTTTGAGCCGGCCTCGTCTTTATCGCCAACGCCGGAAATGGGGCTGCGCCCTGCGGTATATCCGTGGTCGTTCCTGGGTCACCCACGAAGAGGGCGGAGAACAGCCCAGAGGCTGCGTAGGGCCGGTGAGGGGGGTAGCGATTCATACCATGGTGAACCACATTCTCGCGTGACAGGCTACAACTCAGCGCAGGACAGGAACGCGGACCGTAAGCGCGTAGTCAGCCCGGATTCAGGCGCCGAGAAGGTAGCGCCAAGTTCATTCCGTCCTGTCGTCCGAACTCACTCTCAGGAGATGTATTCACGTGGAGACCGTGACTTTCAAGAACAAGAATGTGGATGTTGCCGCCGACGTCTACTTCCCGCCCGGCTTCGACCCGACGCAGAAGTACCCGGCGATCGTCAGTGCACACCCGATCGGCAGCTGCAAGGAGCAGACGTCGGGCACGGTGTACGGGAAGCGGTTCGCCGAGGCGGGCTACGTGGTGCTCGCGTTCGACGCGTCCTTCCAGGGCGCCAGTGGCGGTGAGCCGCGCCACGTCGAGGATGCGACGTGGCGTGTGGAGGACTTCCGCTGTGCGGCCGACTACCTCGTCACCCTCCCCTACGTGGACGAGGACCGCATCGGTGTGTTCGGCATGTGCGGTGGCGGCGGTTACACCTGGACCGCGGCGATGACCGAACGCCGGTTCAAGGCCGTCGCGACGGTCACCGGAGTCAACATGGGGCGCCTGATGCGCCAGGGCGACATGTCGCCGGACGCGGCCATCAAGACCCTGGAGGCCATCGCGCAGCAGCGCACCGCGGAAGCTCGCGGTGGCGAACGCCGGGTCGACGGCTTCCTGCCGCCCTCGGTGGAGAAGGCCACCGAACTCGGCCTGGTCCCCCCGCACTACATCGACATGGCGGAGGCCACCGAGTACTACAAGACGCCCCGGGGAGCGGCGCCCAACGGAACGAACCTGTCGCTGCTCTCCTCCATGGCGGCCACGGTCGGCTACGACGCCTACCACCTCGCGGAGTACCTGCTGACCCAGCCGCTGATGCTCGTCGTCGGCAACAAGCCGGGTGAGTTCGGCGCGTACCGCGACGCGTACACCGTTTTCGACCGGGCACGGTCCCAGGACAAGGAGGTCGTGGTCATCCCTGACGTCTCCCACTACGACCTGTACGACAAGCCCGAAGCCGTCGAGCCCGCCCTTGCCGCGTTGATCCCCTTCTTCAACAAGCACCTCTGATCACACGCCCGGCCCGACCTGGACCCGGCCTCACCGCATGCCCGGGGCAGCCGATCCGTGCGTAGCGCTGTCACTGCCTGCGTGCTCTCTGAGGGGCCCACGGGCAGGCGACGGATATGCCCTCGAGTCGGGGTCGACCCTGCCGGGCCCGCGTCGGCGTCAGCACCTGACCGCAGCGGACGGCGCACGTGGTGCCGGTCGCCGCTGCTGTCCGTGACGGGTGTCCGTCGCACCCATCCCCCTGACCGCCTCCGAATCTGTTGAACCAGGAGCTTTCTGATCATGACCACGGTCACACCGGAAGAATTCGTCTCCGCCCTGGCGCACGGGCTCGCGTTCGCCAGGCGCAGCCCCGTCGTGCGGCACCCCGACGAGTACGGGCTGACCTACGAAGACGTGCGGTTCCCCGCGTCGGACGGCACGGTCCTGGAGGGCTGGTTCATCCCGGCCGACTCCGACAAGCTCGTCATCGCCAACCACCCGTCGCCCTGCAACCGCTACGGCTACCCGGGGCACTTGGCGGAGTACAGCACCCCGTTCGCCGACTTCGAGGTCAACTTCCTTCCCGACTACAAGAACCTGCACGACGCCGGCTACAACGTCCTCGCTTACGACCTGCGCAACCACGGTGAGAGCGCGGCAGCGGACGGCGGCGTCTGCGGTATCGGCCTGCTCGAGTACCAGGACGTCCTCGGGTCCATGCGCTACGGCCGCGACCGCCTGGGCATCGACAACACCCGCATCGGGCTGCTCAGCCGCTGCCTGGGCGCGGACGCCACCCTCGTCGCCATGTCCAGGCACCCCGAGGAGTTCGAGGGCGTGCGCGCGCTGGTGGCGGTCCAGCCGGTGTCGCTTCGGGCCCTGGCCGAGACGGCGACCACCGGCATCCCCGGCGGCATCGAGTCGTTCGCGCAGCAGATCAAGACGCTGACCGGCTTCGAACTGGACGAGATGTCCCCACTGGAGTACGCCAGGGACGTCACCACGCCGACCCTCGTGGCCCAGGTCCACCAGGACTCCGCCACCCGCCCGTCCGACGTCCAGGGCATCTACGACAACCTCGCCACCGAGAACAAGAAGCTGCTCTGGATCGAGGGAACCACCCGCCGCTTCGACGGCTACAACTACTTCCCCGAGAACCCCGAGCAGATGATCGACTGGTTCACCACCCACCTCGCCTGATCACACAGCAGCCTCAGCGCTGATCCCGAACAACGCGGGACCCCGGCAGGCGACCAGCCACCACCAGGGTCCCGCGCTTCGTTTGTCGCAGTGAGGCGAGGACTCCTCGCCGACCGTCCGAAACACTGTTCACATGTCAGCGTCTCGGAGCGCAGGTGCCGCAGTTGGCGTGACGCCTCCAGCGCGTCGAATTTCCACGGACGCTCCATTGCCGATCGCGTCGACCTGGCCGACCGCAGTGCACCAGGCCGAGGGCATTCAGGTGGGCCGCCGCCAGATTCGCGGTGCCTTCGAGACAGGTTGGTGACGGTTTCGGCGTTCGGGGTGCCCCAGATGTCAGGCTGCCCGGAGGCGAGTTGTTGGACCGAGTGCCAAGCTGGACGCCGGTTGGCAGAGATCGGAGTCAGCTGAAAACGGGGCGGTCACCGTCTGTGCCTGGCTTGTTCACGCCCAGGTCGGCACGGACCCACCTGGTGGGATCCTTGATGATCTGGACCGCCAGGGCGGCCACGGACTTCCGCGAGACGACGGTGCCCTTGAACGGCTCGTCACGTTGGGTGACCTCGAAGTCGATCTCGTCGTTGTCCGAGAGCCGGGCCGGCCGCAGAATGGTGTAGTCCAGGCGAGAGGCGGTGATCGCGTCAGCTGCGGCCCGGTAGGTCGTGAGCACGGAGGAGCCGATCGTCTGCGTGTTCCACCGGCCGAACTCGCCCGGCACTTCGGCGTGGATTCCCAGGGCCGTGACGAAGACCAGGCGCCGCACGCCGGCGTCCTCCATGGCGGCGACGATCCGCCGCGCCTGTTCATCGATCCGGCCGGCCAGGTTCGCGTACACCACGTCCTGTCCCTGGACGGCCGCGCCGAGCACCTCCGCGTCCAGCACATCGCCCTCGATCACGCGGGCCTCCCGCGGCACGTTCGTCAGACGCCTGTGGTCACGCGCCAGGAGGGTGAGCTCCACATCCTCGTCACCGAGCATGCCCACCGCCCACCGGGCGATCTGCCCGCCGGCTCCAAGGACCAGGACTTTGGTCGCCATCTCGCTACGCTCCTGTGCGGGTTTCGGTGCACATCCCATGAACCTGTGCGGAGATCCGTGGCACCGGTTGGTGCGGGCCACCGGCAGCGCGCGCGGTCCGTCGGTCTGTGTTGATGGCCCCACCCTGACACGGAAAGGAAGACCGGTGGAGGGTAGACATCTTTACCCCTCCTTCGCGCGCTGCGGTGCCGTTCGATCCGCCGTCGAGACGACCTCGCCGTATTCCCGGATGGTCCGGATGCTTGGGGTTCGATGCATTCACGGCGAGCCAATTCGATACCTTCGAACAGTGAATTCGTGAATCATCACTTGCTTCGACCGTAAACGCAACCTTAACCTCGATCCAACCCAACTAGTCGAGGCATTTTGTGATGAACGTACTGGAAGGCAAGGTTGCCATTGTCACCGGCGGCACCGGAGGCATCGGCAAAGGGGTGGCGGTGCGTCTCGCCGCTCGCGGGGCGACCGTCGTGGTCAACGGCAGGGACGAACAAAAGGCCGGGCAGGTGCTCGCGGAGATCCGGCAGGTGGGTGGCGCGGGATGCTTCGTCGCGGGTGATGTGCGTTCCAAGGGCGACATGGACGCGGTAGCGGCGGAAGCCGCCCGTCGCTACGGGGGCGTCGACATCGTGGTGCCGAGCGCCGGAGGCAATGACGACGAAGCGCGCTCACCCGCGGTCCGCGGTTCCTTTGCCGACATCGACCTCGCGCGCGTGACGGCCTTTGTCGGGCAGGCGGTGGCGGCAAAGCTCGTCGTGGTGCAGGCAGCCGTTCCTTACATGCGGGAAACGGGTGGCGGTAGCGTGGTTTTCGTGACATCCGAGGGCGGCAGGACACCGACGCCCGGCCAGACCGCCATTGCCACCTTTTCCGGCGGGTTGGTCATGGCGAGCAAGGTCCTGTCCAAGGAGCTGGCGCGACACCGGATCCGGGTGAATTGCGTGTGTGTGACCGTGGTACGCGATTCTCCTTCCTGGACGGCTGCGTTCGAGGCCGAGGGTGGCGTCTCCGAACAGCACAGAAAGCAGTATGAAAAGATCCGGGACCGCAGTCCCTTCGGAGTCGCCGCCCCGCAGGACATCGGCAACGTCGTGGCCTTCCTGGCGTCGGACGACGCCCACTACCTCACGGGCGCGATCGTCAGCCCCACCGGTGGTTTGACGGTTCACTGACGGTGCACCGAGGATTCGAAGTCTCCGAATGGGGACTTCGAACTTTTTCAATTGGCGTGGACTTCAGCCCGGGATATTCTCCCGCGATGGGACGTGAGTCAAGGACGACACATGAAACAAGAGGCCCGCTCGCGGGTGTCAGAATCGTGGAGTTGGGGGGCGTCGGGCCGGTCCCGTTCTGCTGCATGCTCCTTTCCGACCTGGGCGCGGACATCGTCCGCATCGACCGGCCCCCGGGTTACGACGGCGGCGCGCCGGTTGATCCGCGGTTCAATCTGCTCAATCGCGGACGGCGCAGTGCGGCGCTGGATCTGAAGAAGAAGGCGGCCGTCGGGGCGGTCCTGGAACTGGTGCGCGGCGCGGACGTGCTGGTGGAGGGTTTCCGCCCGGGCGTCGCGGAGAAGCTGGGCCTGGGGCCCGACGAGTGCCTCGCGGTGAATCCCGCGCTCGTGTACGGGCGGATGACGGGCTGGGGCCAGGACGGACCGCTCGCCCAGGTCCCCGGCCATGACGTCAACTACGTCTCGCTCACCGGCGTGCTCCACTCCATCGGCACCACGGGCGGTCCGCCCGTCATCCCGCTCAACCTCGCCGGCGACTTCGGCGGAGGGTCTCTCTACCTCGCGCTGGGCGTGCTGTCGGCACTGCTGGAAAGCCGCGACTCCGGACAGGGGCAGGTGATCGACGCCGCCATGGTGGACGGTTCGGCATCCCTCATGACCCTCTTCTACGGGCTGCACGCCGCCGGGTACTGGAACGACCAGCGTGGCACGAACCGCCTTGATTCCGGAGCTCCTTGGTACGACGTCTACGAGACGAAGGACGGACTCTGGCTGAGCGTCGCCTCGAACGAGGCGCGGTTCTGGCGCAACACCCTGCGTTTCCTCGGGCTGCCCGAGCAGGACATGCCGGAGCAGCACGACCGGTCTCGATGGCCGGACATGCGCGAGAGGCTCGCCGCGGTGTTCCGGACGCGCACCCGGGACGAATGGTGTGCGCTGGCCGAGGGCCGGGAGGTCTGCATCGCCCCGGTCCTGTCGTTGACCGAAGCGCCGCACCATCCGCATCTGCGGGAGCGAGGAACGTTCGTCGAGGTGGAGGGTGTGGTCCAGCCGGCCCCGGCGCCGCGCTTCAGCCGGACGCCCGGAGCGATCCAGCGCCCTCCCGCGGCGCCCGGGGGAAACACCGAGGAGGTCCTGGGTGACTGGGGCTTCACGGTCGGCGACCTGGCCGCACTGCGCGCGGCGGGTGCGATCACCTAAGGCCGTTCACCGCCGTCGAATCACAGGTTCGAAACTTATCACTTGGATCGCTTGTAACTCGCCCTTAACGTTCGTGTAACCGCATTTCCGGGCCCCAACACAGCGATTTGGAGAGATCGAAAAATGTCTTCGAATTTCCTCAGTGAATCCCAGGCAGACTGGCTCAAGACCGTGAATGATTTCATGGACAACGAGGTCACTGTCGAATATGTCCGCAAGTGTGACGAGGCGCGCGAATATCCGTACGAGGCGTACGAGAAGATCGCACGTCAGGGCTGGCTCGGCCTTCTGATCCCCGAAGAGGAGGGCGGCTCGGGCGGCGACATCTTCGACTACTCGCTGATGGCCGAGGGTCTGGGCAAGTTCGGGTTCGACTTCGCCTGCTCCGTGCTCGTGCCGACGTTCACCGCGATGAACATCATCAAGTACGGCACGCCCGAGCAGAAGGCGAAGTACGTCAGGCCGTTCATCGAGGGGAAGATCCGGTTCTCGGTCTCGATCTCCGAGCCCGACGCGGGCTCGGACGCCGCCAACACCAAGACGCGGGCGCGGCGTGACGCCAACGGCGACTGGATCGTGAGCGGACAGAAGCTGTGGTGCAGTGGGGCGGCGGCGAAGGACACCGTCATCGCGATGCAGGTGCGCACCGACACCGAGGACAAGCACGGCGGAATCTCGGTGCTGCTGATCCCGAACGACACGCCCGGCCTGGACATCCGCCGGCTGCCGACGCTGTCGCGCCACGCGACGGGCACCACGGAGATCTTCCTGGACGAGGTCCGCGTTCCCGCGGATGCCCTGCTGGGCGAAGTCGGCCAGGGCTGGCAGGTCATCACCGACCACCTGGAGCTGGAGCGCTGCGCGGTGGCCGCGGCCTACGTCGGCAACGCCCAGACCGCGGTGGACACCGCGAACCGGTACGCCCAGCAGCGGATCCAGTTCGGCAAGCCGATCTTCGAGTTCCAGGTGCTGCGCCACATGCTCGCCGACAACCAGACCCAGGTCGACGCCGCCCGCCTGCTGTGCTACCGGGCGGCCCAGATGAAGGCCGAGAAGCTTCCCGCTGCCCGCGAGACGTCGATGGCCAAGCTCTTCGGCTCCGAGACGCTGAAGAAGTGCGCCCTGGACGGCATGCAGATCCTGGGCGGCTACGCCAACCTGCCCGAGGGCGACATGGAGCGCTATCTGCGCGAGAGCATCCAGTCCACGATCGGCGGCGGCACGTCGCAGATCCAGCGCACCATCATCGGCAAGTCGATGCGCCTGAAGTCCGCCTGACGCCGACCGCCCACCAGCACGGAACGGAGACACATCATGAGCATCGACAACCGCATCGACATGCCCTTCGACGAGATCGAGGTCGGCCGGGTCTTCCGCTCGGGCGGCCGGACGATCACCGAGACCGACGTCGTCAACTACTGCGCGCTGACCGGCAACTGGATCGAGATCCACTCGAACGTCCACTACGCCTCGCAGACCCGTTTCGGTGAGCGCCTCGTCCAGGGCTCGCTCACCTACTCGGTCATGACGGGCCTGATCACCTTCGGCCCGTCGATCCAGGCCAACTACGGCATCGACAACCTGCGCTACCTCAAGCCGGTCCACATCAACGACACGATCTACGTGACCTGCGAAGTCGTCGACAAGAAGGAGAAGGACGAGAAGTTCGGCGTCGTCACCTTCCTGATGAAGGCGCTCAACCAGGACGGCGACGTGTGCCAGAAGTCCGAGTGGAGCCTGCTCATGCTCCGTAAGCGCGAGGACCTCGAGGCCCTGCTCTCCGCGTCGATCCCCACCGAGAAGCCGCGCAAGAAGGCCTGAGGTCCGCCCGATGTCAACCGCACCCGTCGCCGCCGTCATCGGCATGGGCGACGCCTACGCATCGCTCGAGAACCGCAAGGACCCGCTGCAACTCGCGGCGGAGGCGACCGGCCGGGCACTCGCCGACGCAGGGATCCGCAAGGACCAGGTCGACGCCGTGTTCACCGGACGCTCTCCGTGGGCCGACAAGCGCTCACAGTGGAGCAACATCTTCATCTCACACATCCAGATGCCGGTGACGCTGACGAGCGAAATCACCATGCACGGCGCCGGCCTGACCGCGACGATAGCCGTCGCGTCCCAGATGATCGCCGCCGGCACCGCCGAGTACGTGCTGTGTCTGCAAAGCGACGCGACACAGCTTTTCGTCGACGCGGTGGCGATGGGTGCCGAGGCCGACGCCGACCCCCAGTACGAGGTTCCCTACGGCCCCACGATCCCCGCGCTCTATGCCCAGGCCGCGCACCGCTACTTCCACGAGTTCGGTCTGACGGAGGAAGACCTCGCGGACGTGGCCGTGGCCAATCAGCGCTGGGGCGCCGGTCATCCGCATGCGGCGAAGAGGAAGCACGGTGAGATCGACCGGGCCAAGGTGCTCACGTCGCCCTACGTCGCCACGCCGCTGCGTCGGTGGATGTGCTCCACGTGGGGCGGCGGCACCGGTGGCGCGCTCATCGTGACGTCACCGGAGAACGCCCGGGACGCCCGCGACCCGGTGTACGTCCTCGGCTTCGGGTCGGCCACGACGCACGAGTACCTGGGCGATCGCATGAACATGCGTCAGTGCCGGTTCCCGGGACTGGGCGAGTTCCCCAACCTGACGCACACCGCGACGGCGGAAGCCGCCCGGCAGGCGTACACGATGTCCGGGCTCGGCCCCACCGACATCGACATGACGCAGATCTCGGTCAACTTCGCGCACATGGGCCCCATCGTCATGGAGGACCTGGGGTTCGCGAAGAAGGGACACGGGATCGACGTCTACCGCGAGGGGCGTACCGGCATCGACGGAGATCTCCCGACCGACACCAACGGCGGCTGGCTGTCGTTCGGTCAGCCCGGGATCTCCTGCAACATGGACAGTTTGGTCGAGGCGGTCCGTCAACTGCGCGGACAGCCCCTGGGGCTGGCGCCGGCGCGTCGGCCGCGGACGGTGCTGGTGCAAGGGGCGGGCGGCATGCTGGCCGCCGGCAGCGTGCTGCTGCTGGCCTCCTCGACCTGAGGCGCGAAGGGGAGCACGGCATGACTGACGTGAAAGCACTGAACGACTGGCCGCAGCCGTACCGGCTCATGGACGCGCAGCCGTACTGGGAGGCGCTGTCGGAAGAACAGCTGACGTTCCAGCGCTGCGCGGACTGCGCACAAGCGGTGTGGCCAGCGCACTCCTCCTGCACACGCTGCGGCTCCGCGGCGCTGTCGTGGGAGCGGTCCAGCGGCCACGGCACGATCTACTCGTACAGCACGATCATGCGCGGCCCGACCCCCGTCTGGTCCGCGATCGCGCCGTACACCGTCGGCTTCGTACGGCTGGACGAGGGCTATTTCCTGTTCACCCAGATCGAGGGTGAGCCGGATGACATCGAGATCGGCAAGGAAGTCTCCGTCCGCTTCGTACAGCGCGGAGAGCAGAAGCTGCCCGTCTTCGCACGGGTCACGTCCGACTTGGAGGGGTGAGATGGCCGGGCCTCTGGACGGTGTGCGGATCCTGGATCTGACGTCCAACTTCATGGGACCGTACGCGTCCTTGCTGCTCGCGGACATGGGGGCCGATGTCTCGAAGGTCGAGTCGCGGGAAGGCGATACGACCCGGGAGATCGGACCGTGCCGCAACCGCGGGATGAGTGCGATATTCCTGCACCTCAACCGCAACAAGCGCAGTCTCGTCCTCGATCTCAAGAGCGCCGGCGGCAACGCGGCACTGAAGAGGATGATGCGTTCCGCCGATGTGCTGCTGTACAGCCTGCGTCCCAAGGCCATGGCCAGGCTGGGGCTGACGTACGAGGACGCGCGGGCCGTCAATCCTGGGATCGTCTACTGCGGCATGTACGGATTCGGCCAGAACGGCCCCTACGCGGATCGCCCCGCGTACGACGACCTGATCCAGGCGGCGGTCGGGATGCCGGTGCTGCAGAGCCGCAAGGTGGGTCCGCCCGGCTATGTGGCCACCGCCATCGCGGATCGTGTCGTCGGGATGGCCGCCACCTCGGCCGTGTCGATGGCACTGTTCCGGCGCGAGAGGACCGGACAGGGCCAGGAGATCCAGGTGCCGATGTTCGAGACGTTCGCGCATTTCGTCATGGGCGACCATCTCTACGGGCACACGTTCGTCCCGGCGGTCGGTGACTGGGGATACCAGCGCATGATGAATCCCGACCGTCGCCCGTATCGCACGCTCGACGGCTACATAGGGGTGAACGTCTACATAGACAAGCACTGGCGCCGGTTCTTCGAAGTGTCCGGACATCCGGAGATGGCGCAGGACCCGCGTTTCGCTGACATCCACGGCCGGACCGAGAACATAGGACTCCTGTACGAGTTCCTGGGCCGGGTCTTCGAGGCGAAGACCACCGCGGAGTGGCTGGTGCTCATGACTGAGGCGGACATCCCCGCCATCGAGATGCATACGCCCGAGTCGCTGCTGGACGATCCGCACATGAAGGACGTCGGGTTCTTCGCCGAACAGGAGCACCCGTCCGAGGGAGTTCTGCGGACGCTGGGTATTCCGCAGCAATGGAGCGAAAGCAGCCCAGAACTGCGCTACCCCGCTCCACGCCTCGGTGAACATTCGGTCCAGTTGCTGGACGAATACGGATTCAGCAGAAGTGAGATCGACGCACTGCTGAATTCCGGTGCCGCGTATGCCGGCCACTCTCACCATGCGCACGCAGTCGACCAAGGAAGCAGGGGACACGGTGATACGTGATCTGCCTTTGTCGGGGATTGTGGTGGTGGAGCTGAGCGACAGCGCATCGGCACCGTTCACCGGGAAAATTCTCGCCGAGCTCGGCGCCGAGGTGTGGAAGGTGGAGCGCCCGTCGGGTGACTCCGCGCGCGGTTGGGGGCCGAGCACGTGGAAGGGAAGCGGAGCGGCCTTCCACGCCCTCAATCGCGGCAAGCGGTGCATCAGCATCGACATCAAGGACCGGGATCAGCTGGCGACACTGCACCGGCTGATCGCCGAACGGGCCGACGTCTTCCTCCACAACCTCCGGCCGGGCTCCAGCGCGAAGTACGGGCTGGACCCGGACAGTCTGCGGGTGACCAAGCCGGAGCTGATCTGCTGCGAGATCGGCGCGTTCGGGCACAAGGGCCCCCTGGACACGCTTCCCGGCTACGACCCGCTGATGCAGGCTTTCTCCGGGATCATGAGCATCACCGGCGAGGAGGGACGGCCCCCGGCGCGGGCCGGGGTGTCCATCGTCGACTTCGGGTCCGGGATGTGGGCCGTGATCGGCATCCTGGCGGCCCTCCACCGACGTCATGCCAAGCACTGCGGCGCGACCGTGAACGGGTCGTTGCTGGAGACGGCCATCGCCTGGATGTCCGTCGGCATCGCGAACCACAACACCGACGGCGAACCCGGCGGGCGCCAAGGATCGGGCGTCGCCTTCATCGTGCCACATCGCGCTTACCCCACCGCTGACGGCGAGTTGGTCGTCAGCTGCGCCAACGACGCGCTGTTCGCCCGGCTGTGTGAGACGCTCGGCCGGCCGGAGTGGGCCACGGACGACAGGTTCGCCACGAACGCGGGGCGGCTGCGGAACCGGCAGGAGATCGACCGGCTGATCGGTGAACAGCTCGCTAAGGAATCACGCGCGTACTGGCAGGAACGGCTGCAGGCGTCCGGTATCCCGGTGGCACCCATGCAGACCACCGCGGAAATCGTCGCCCACGAACAGACGCGCGCGCTCGGCATCATCGGCACTCCGCCGGACGACGAGATCGGTCTGGTGGGCCTGCCCCTGTCGTTCGACGGCAAGCGTCCGCCACCCCTGCACGCGGCCCGCGACATCGGCGCGGACAACTCCATGATCGACGAAGCGCTGAAGGCCCGTCCCTGATGGGAGAAATCGCGTGAGCAGGGTGAACACGAGGGGGACGACATGGGGACATTCAACCGACTTCATCTGATTCGCCAGGTCGACCTGTTCACGCTGCGCCTCTTCCTGTCCGCGATCGAGGAGCAGCAGATCGGCCGGGCGGCCATCCGGGAGAACATCGCCGCGTCGACGGCGACAAAGCGCATTCAGATCCTGGAGGACATCGCCGGCATCCAGCTCCTCGAACGGGGACCGAAGGGAGTCGTCCCGAGCCCGGCCGGTGCGGTCCTGGCGCGATACGTCCGCCAGATCCTGGACAGCCTCGAAGACATGCGCTCCGAGATCGCCTCCTTCACGGAAGGCGTGCGAGGGGATCTGACCATCGCATCGGCGCGCACCGTCTTCGTCCCGTTCCTCGCGCGCGAGCTGGGTGAATACAGCCGCGAATATCCACTCGTCGACCTGGCCGTGCACGACGTGGAGAACGCCGAGGTCGTCCGGCAGGTCGCTCACGGCGAGGCGGACATCGGTGTGTTCGCGGCGGCGTACGAACTCGATCTCGACGGAGTCGCCGTCACTCCCTACCGGCAGGATCGCCTGGTGGCTCTCGTGCCACAGGACCACTGGCTGAGCGAGCGGCCCAGTGTGACGTTCCAGGATCTGCTGCCGGAGAACCTGATCGCGGTCTCCTCCATGCTCGGTGCGTTCCGTGCCGCAGCGCGCCGGCTCGAGCGGGAAATCGAGCCGAGCTACACCGTGCGCAGCGCAGGTGTCGCGATCAGCCTTGTCCGGGCCGGACTGGGTGTCACCGTGCAGCCCGAGTGTCTGGTCACGCGGGAGGTTCAGACCGGCGCGGCCGTGCTGGAACTCGCCGAGCCTTGGGCGGTGCGGAAGATCCACGTGGCTACCGCGCGCGGCCGCACCTTGAGCCCGGCTGCGCGCGCACTCGTCAAGCAACTGTTCGACCGCCCGGGCGACGACACCGAGCGCCTCACGTATTTCTGACCGTCACATTTCCGCTTGTCATAGGACCCGAACCCCAAGTGCCCTGATGGTTCAGAGCACTTGGGGTTCGGCGCGTTCAGCGTCAGCGACCGGGTTCTATCCGCGCCGCTAGGACGAGACTCGTTCGATCAGCGCGACCTTGACGTGATCCGGACGCTTCAGCGTCCCGTCGGGGACGAGTTCGACGACCGTCTTCACATTGAGGGCCGAGCGGATCCGCTGTTCGAGCGTGGCACGCAGCTCCCGCTGCTGCTCCTCGCTCATGCCCGCCGCGTGCTCGACGACAAGAGGGAGCGGACGCTGAGTCGAGTGCCCCTCGAAATCCGCCCGGATGCGCATCTCCCCGGTCGTCGACGGCGCCAGCTCCAGGACCAGCTGCTTGATCGCCGAGGGGAAGACGTTGATTCCGCGCACGATCAGCATGTCGTCCGTGCGGCCGATGCACCGGATCTTGTACCCCGTACGACCGCAGGAGCAGTCGGTCCCGGTGACCACCACGTGATCCCTGGTCCGGAAGCGCAGCAGCGCGGACGCCTGACGGCGCAGCGCCGTGTAGACGAGTTCGCCCTGCGCGCCCTCGACCGGTGCGACCTGGTCACCGGTCTCGGGGTCGATCAGTTCGGCGATCATGAGGTCCGGTGACAGGAAGTGCATCCCCTCACCCGCCTCGCACTCACCCCAGTACGTGCAGGCGATGTCGGTTCCCCCGAGCATCTCCCGCGCCGTCGCGCCCCACAGCGCCTCGAGGTTGTCGCGTACGGCGGGCAGACCGCCGCCGGGCTCACCGCCGACACTGATCGCGCGGACGCCGAGCTCGCGGGCGGCACGTCCGACGATCTTCGGCGCCTGCTCGGCGAGGTGAGTGAGGAAGTACGGGGTGCCGATCAGTGCGTTCGGCCGCTGATCAGCCTGCACACGAAGCAGCCGCTCCGCGCCGGCCTCCGCACCGATCGGAATGTCGACGATGCCCATGTACTGCAGAATCTGGACCACCGGCAGTCCACCGACGAATCCCTTGCTCATACCGAAGGCGTGCAGAAGCCGGTCACCCGGCCGGAACCCGTTCGCATACAGCGCCCTCGCCCCGAGCTCGCACCAGGTGACGATGTCGCTCGCGGTGAGCCCCACGTAGGAGGGGCTTCCCGTGGTACCGGACGACGCCTGGATCTGCACGATGTCGCCCGCGTCCACGGCGACATGAGCTCCCAGTGGCGGGTGATCGGCCAGGCTGTCGCGGAGCTCCTGCTTCTCGGTGAAAGGAAGACCGGCCAGGTCTTCGACCGTCCTGACCTTCGTCACATCGACATTGTGCTGTGAAAACTTCTCGCGGTAGAAGGCGCTGTTCGCGGCCAGATGAGCAAGTTGTTCCCGCAGGCGCTCATTCTGGACTGCCCTGGCTTCCGCGGTGGAAATGGTCTCGATCGAGCTCCAGTACTTCTCTGAGAATGGAGCAACTGCCATGACGCCTCCTCCTCGTCCTGGCTTGCCGATGACCGACCCGACGTCGAACTCATCGCAATGCCTGCCAGGCGTCTAGATATTCATCGCACGTTGGTGTTTCAGCCTCACTGAAGAGTCCTCAGTAATCGTATATCTTATTTTGTTTTCAATCCAGGGCCGCACGGACGAGTGGCGGTGAGATGGAATACGGGTGGGCGAAATTTAGACCGGATGGTCACAGCTTGCCCGAGTTCAAGGCGGCCTCCATGGTTCGGCGACCCTTCCCCGGAGCTGAAATATCATATATGTTGACTGGGTTCCGACAGTGACAGCCCCGCGTACGCCGCCGGGTCGAAGGGATGACCATGCCTCCTGAAGAAGTGCCCCCGCAGGAGGGGCTCCTGTCCGGCCTCAGGGTTGTCGAGATCTCGAGTTACGTGGCCACGCCTCTGTGCGGGCTCACGCTCGCGCAGTTGGGCGCCGACGTCGTCCGGGTCGAACCCCTCGGCGGTGCGGCGGACCGGACCAGATGGCCGCTGGCCGACTCCGGAACCAGTCTGTACTGGTCGGGCCTGAACAAGGGCAAGCGCGCCGTCGCCGTCGACATGGAGTCCGAGGCGGACCGCCGGCGCGTGGTGGACCTGATCGTGCGGGGCGGTCCGTGTGTGGTCGTGAGCAACAGCGACAGGTACCCGGAACTGGGCTACGAGGCGCTCAGCGCGCTGCGTCCCGACGTGATTCACGTGGTCCTGCAGGGGCGTGCCGACGGCGGTGCCGGAGTGGACTACACGGTCCAGGCCGCCACCGGGTTCCCTCTGGTCACCGGAGCTCCGGGCACCGCCGCGCCCGTGAACCACGTGCTGCCCGCCTGGGACATCGCGGCCGGACTGTATCTGGCGGTCGGCCTGCTCGCCGCGGAGCGGGAGCGGCTGGTCGGCGGCCGGGGCCGCGAGATCCGGGTCGCGCTGGAGGACGTCGCGCTCGCCACGGCGGGCAACCTCGGCTATCTGGCCGAGGCGCAGGTCACGAACCACGAGCGCACGAAATCCGGCAACGACGTCTTCGGCACCTACGGCCGTGACTTCGTGACCGCGGACGGCGTACGGCTGATGGTCGTGATCCTGACGAAGCGGCACTGGACGAAGCTGTTGACCGCGACCGGTCTGACGGCCGCGTTCGAGGGCCTCGCCGACGCCCTGGACACCGACTTCTCCAGCGAGTCGCAGCGGTACGAACACCGCGAGCTGATCTCGGTCTTGCTGGCGCGCTGGTTCAGCCGCACCCGGCTCGCCGAAGCGGCCGAGATCCTGGACAGCCACCGGATCCTGTGGGAACGCTACCGCAGCTTCGAGGAGCTCGGCCGTGACGGCGGTGCCGCGCTGCGAAAGAGCGAACTGTTCGACGAGGTCGACCAGCCCGGGGTGGGCCCGCACCTGGCGCCGAAGTCACCCATCGTCGTCGACGGCGGGCGCCTGGATCCCCTGCCCGCCCCCGTCGTCGGTGAGCACAACACGCAACTCCTCCCGGTGGTGGGCGAGTCCGACGCTCCCGGGGGCGATGTGTAGGCGCTCAGGACGCCGATTCCCACCTGCTCCACAGCCCGCGCTCCTCAAGGGCCTCGATCAAGTGGTCTGCGCCCTCGGCGATTGTCGCCGCATGAGTGCCCTCGCCTCGCCCGCGTCGCCCGCGCGCAGCGCGTCGAGCAGGAGGGGGTGTGCGTGCCGGGTGGCGGCGACCTGACCCTCGATCGTCGCGTAGAAGCGGTTCGGCACATGCTGGACGGCCGAGTTGAGCAGGAGGGTGAGGCGGTGGGAGTCCGCCGCCAGGTTGATCTCGCGGTGAAAGGCGTGGCCGAGGCCGGCGATGCCTTCCTCGTTGCCCGCGGCGATGGCCTTCTCGTGCTCCGCGAGGATCGCCTCGAGCCTGGCGATCTGTTCTGCCGTGATCTTCTTGGCGGCGCGCGCGGCCAACTCGCCGGCCAGGTGTGCCTGGGTCCAGAACAGATCCCTGATGTCCTGCTGCGTGAAGGGGGCGACGACGAAGCCCCGGCGCGGGACCAGTTGGACGAAGCCTTCGCTCTGCAGCGCCAGCATGCCTTCGCGGACCGGTGTGTTGCTGACGCCGACCGCTTCGGCGATGGGCTCGATGCGCAGGAACTCGCCCGCGCGTACCTGACCCGAGATGATCAGTTCGCGGACGTAGCTCGCCACCTCGTCGGGAAGTCGTCTCCGCGTGGCGCTGCGACCGTGCAGGATGATTACGTTGCCCGTCATTGTTGCTTCTCGCCTCCTCATGAGGCTCCAGCATAATATACGATCGATCACTCTCCTTTGTTCGTAGCCGAGGCGCAACGAGGTGTTTACGCGCGGCACCGGGCGACCCCTTCGGGGAC
>NZ_JBSGDB010000097.1:0-22504 GCF_053602155.1 Streptomyces sp. NPDC004561 | reverse complement strand
GTCCGGAGCACCGGGGTCGGTGGTCCTCGCCAACCTCAACTCGCCCGAACAGACGGTGATCTCCGGACCCACGGCGGACGTCGGCACCGCCGTGCGCCTGCTGCGCGCGGCCGGGCTCGGTGCCCGGCGCATCCCCGTGGCCTGCGCCTTCCACAGCCCGCTGGTGGCCGCGGCGGGGGAGCGGTTCGCGAAGGTCCTGGCTGACAAGCCGGTCCGCGCGCCCGAGTTCCCCGTCTGGGCCAACCGCACCGCCGCGCCCTACCCGCCGGAACCCGACGCGGTGCGCGCCGAACTCGCCGCCCAGATCGGCGCGCCGGTCGCGTTCGCCGCGCAGATCGAGGCGATGTACGAGTCGGGCGCGCGGATCTTCGTCGAGGCGGGTCCGGGCACGGTCCTGACCCGGCTCGCCGGGCAGATCCTCGGCGACCGCCCGCACCGCGCGGTCGCCTGCGAACCGGGGGCCGACAGCGGGCTGCCCGGCTGGCTCGACGCCCTCGCCCGACTCGCCGTCGCGGGGCTGCCGGTGCGCACCGCCTGGCTCCTCCAGGGCCGCGACGCCGTCGACGCGCTGCGCACCCCGGCGCCCGCCCGGCCCGGCTGGACGGTCGACGGGCACCTCGTCCGCACCGCCGACGGAGCCCTGCTCTCCGGTGCCCTCGCACCGGCCCGACGAGTCGTGGAGAGGACTGTGACGACCGACCAGCCGTACGACGCACCGGCCGACCGGGACGCGCTGATCACCGAGTTCCTGCGCACCGGCCGGGAGATGATCGCCGCCCAACGGGACGTGCTGCTCACCTACTTCGGAGCTGCTCCCGGGGCCCCGGTTGCCGCCGTGCCGCCCGCGCCCGTGGTCGTACCGGCGGCGGGCGCCGTACCGGTGGCGGACGCTGAGGCGGAGGCGCCCGTGGTGCCGTCGGCCGCACTCGCCGAGCCCGTGCCCGCCGAGTCCGGCCCCGACGTGGCGCGGGCCGTCCTGGAGATCATCAGCGAACGTACCGGCTACCCGGTCGACATGATCGAGCCCGACCTCGACCTGGAGGCGGACCTGAGCATCGACTCGATCAAGCGGGCCGAGATAGCGGGTGAACTCGCCAAGCGCCTGGGCATCGCCGGGGGCGCGGACCTCCTGGACGACGCGGAGCTGGAGGACCTGACCAAGGCGCGCACGGCGGCCGCGGTGACGCAGTGGCTGACCGCGCGGATGGGCGCGGAGCACGCGGACGGGGGTGCGCAGACCGAGGAACGGGCCCAGGCGAGCGACTTCGTGTCCGCGGGCGTGGCTCCCCGGCGCAGCGAGCTGCGGCCCGTGCCGCTGCCGGACGCAGGCCCCGGCACCGCCGCCGGCTTGTCCGGGAAGCGGTTCGCACTGCTCGGGTCAGGCGGGGGAGCGGCGGCCGAGCTGGCGGCGCGGCTCGGCGCCGAGCGTGCCGACGCCGTGCTCCTCGACCACGGGCACGTCCTTGGCGCGGCCGACGACACGGTCGACGGTGTCGTGTACCTGGGCGCGCTGCCCGGCCCGGACCTCCCGGTGCTGCCGGACGCCTTCCCGGCGTTGCGGGCGGCGCTGGCCCACGGCACCGGCCGGCTGCTGGCCGTACGGGCCGCCGACGGTCCCGGGGCCCTGCGCGCGGCCGGACTCGACGGCCTGTTCCGCACGGTCGGCCACGAGTACCCCGGCCTCCTCGCCCGGGTCGTCGCCGTCGGCGACACCGCCCCGGCGGCCGTGGCCGACGCCGTGCTCGCCGAACTGGGCGCACCGGCACCCGCCCCGGTCGTCCTGCGTACGGCCGAGGGGCGGAGGCAGGGGCTGGAACTGCTGCCCGTGCCCCTCGGACCGCTCGGCGGCACCGGCGCCGGACCCGCCGGGGTGGGCGCCGCCGAGGCCGCGGCACTCGGCCTCGACCGGGACTCCGTGGCGCTGCTCGTCGGGGGCGCCCGGGGCATCACCGCACGGTTCGCGGCCACGCTGGCCGGCGCCTGCCGCTGCCGGCTCGAACTGCTCGGCCGCACGCCCGCCGGCACCGCGCCCGAGCCCCCGGAGACCGCCGACGCGCGCACGCCCGCCGAGCTCCGGGCGGCGCTCGCGGCGGGCCCCGGCGCGCCGAGGCCCGCAGAGATCAACCGGACCGCCGAACTCATCCTCGCCCAGCGCGAGATCACCACGACCCTCGCCGAACTCACCGCCCTCGGCAGCGCCGCCCGCTACCGCCCGGTCGACTTCCGGGACCGGGACGCCGTGCTCCAGGCGGTCAAGGAGATCCACGCCGAGCACGGCCGGCTGGACGGTGTCGTCTTCGCTGCCGGAGTGATCGAGGACCGGCTGATCGCCGAGAAGACCCCCGAGTCCTTCCAGCGGGTCTACGGCACGAAGACGAACGGGGCCACCGCGCTGTTCGCCGCCCTCGACGACCTGCCCGCCGCGCCCGCGTTCACCGTGCTGTTCGGCAGCGTCGCCGCCGTCCTCGGCAACCGCGGCCAGGCCGACTACGCCGCAGCCAACGACGCGCTGGAGGCACTCGGCGCCGACTGGGCCGCCCGCACCGGCCACCGCGCGCTCACCGTCCACTGGGGACCCTGGGCGCCGTCCGGCGTCCACACCGGCATGGTCGGCGCGGAACTCGGCCGCGAGTACGCCCGCCGAGGGGTGGAGATGATCGACCCCGAGGAGGGCACCGCGGCCCTGCTCCGGGAACTGGCCTGGGGAGACCCGGCGGCCCGCGCCGTCGTCTACACCGCGTCGGGCCGGTGACATGACGCGACGTCAACCACCCGTCGCCATCGTCGGGATGGCGGTGCTGCTGCCTGGTGCGCGCGGCCTCGACGCCTACTGGCACAACCTGCGGGACGGCTTCGACGCGATCGGCGACGTTCCCGCCGACCGCTGGGACGCCGACTACTACCGGCCCGGACCGGCCGCCGGGCCCGCCGTCCCCGACCAGGTGTACTGCCGGCGCGGCGGCTTCGTGGACGGCCTGGCCGAGGTGGAGGTCACCCGCTACGGCATCATGCCCGCCTCGGTGCCGGGCACCGAGCCCGACCAGCTGATCGCCCTCGACGTGGCCGCGGCCGCGCTCGCCGACGCGGGCGGCGGGGAACGGCTCCCGCCACGGGACCGGATCGGAGTGGCCCTGGGCCGTGGCGGCTACCTCACTCCCGGCCTGGTCCGGCTCGACCAGCGGGTCCGCACGGCCGGCCAACTCATCCGCACCCTCGGTGAGTTGCTGCCCGACCTGGCACCCGACCAACTCGACCGGATCCGGGAGGCGTTCACCGAACGACTCGGCCCGGACCGCCCCGAGTCCGCGATCGGCCTGGTCCCGAACCTCGCCGCGTCCCGCATCGCCAACCGGCTCGACCTGCGCGGCCCCGCCTACACCGTCGACGCGGCCTGCGCGTCCTCCCTGGTCGCCGTCGACCAAGCGGTCACCGAACTCGCCAGCGGGCGCTGCGACATGATGCTCGCCGGGGGAGTGCACCACTGCCACGACATCACCCTCTGGAGCGTCTTCTCCCAGCTGCGCGCCCTGTCGCCGAGCCAGCGCATCCGCCCCTTCCACCGGGACGCCGACGGCATCCTCATCGGCGAGGGAACCGGGGTCGTCGTACTGAAGCGGCTCGCGGACGCCGAGCGCGACGGCGACCGCGTCTACGCCGTGATCCGGGGCACGGGCGTGGCGAGCGACGGCCGTACGGCGGGGCTGGTCAACCCCGACCCCGGCGGGCAGACGCGGGCCGGGCGCCAGGCCTGGCGGGCCGCCGGCCTCGACCCGGCCGAGCCGCACTCCATCGGCCTGCTGGAGGCCCACGGCACCGCGACGCCCGCCGGGGACGCGGCCGAACTCACCACGCTCACCGAGGTGTTCGGGCCGGGTACGGGCGACGGCGAACGGCCGGTCCTAGGCTCCGTGAAGTCGATGATCGGCCACACCATGCCGGCCGCCGGGGTGGCGGGCCTGGTCAAGACGGCCCTCGCCCTGTACCACGCCACCCTCCTGCCCACCCTCCACTGCGACGACCCCCACCCCCGTCTCGCCGCCACCCGCTTCCGCACCCTGGACCGGGCCCGCCCCTGGCCCCGCGACCCCCGCCACCCCGTCCGCCGAGCCGCCGTGAACGCCTTCGGCTTCGGCGGGATCAACGCCCACGTGGTCCTGGAGGAGGCACCGGGCGGCGACGGCACGCCTGGCGCCGGACATGTCGCCGCGCCCCGGCACCGCCCCGCGGCGGTCGCCGGCACCCGTGTCACCGAACCCGAGCGCGTCCTTCTTCTCGCGGCCGACAGCGTGGACCGGCTGGCGGCGCTGCTGGCGGCCGGGGACTCGGCCGTGCTCGCCGCCGGGCTCGATCCGGGACGGGCGCACGAGGACGCGGGGCCGGTCCGGCTCGGGGTCGTGGAACCGACCGCGAAGCGGCTCGCCCTGGCGCGCCGGGCGGTCGGGAAGGGCCGCGCGTGGCAGGGCCGCAGTGACGTGTGGTGGCGGCCGGGTCCACTGCTCGGCCGGGACGGAGGCAGGCTGGCGTACGTCTTCCCCGGCCTGGAGGGCGACTTCACCCCGCCGCGCACCGATGACGTCGCGGCCCACTTCGGTCTGCCGCCGCTCTCCGGCACCGGTACGCGGACCCGGGCCGGCGATGTCGGGCGGCACGGCTTCGACGTCGTCGGCGTGGGCCGGCTGCTGGACCGGGCGCTGCGCCGGATGGGTGTCGTACCCGACGCGGTCGCGGGACACAGCGTCGGCGAGTGGACGGCCATGGCGGCGGCCGGCCTGTACTCGGCGGACCAGGTGGACGCCTTCATGGCGGAGTTCGACCCCGACGCGGTGACCGTCCCCGGGCTCGCCTTCGCCGCCGTCGGCGCCTCGGCGGACCAGGTCCGGGCCGCGCTCACCGACGCCTGGGCGGACTCCGGGATCGTGCTCTCCCACGACAACGCGCCCCGCCAGTCCATGGTCTGCGGACCCGACACGGCGGTCGGGGAGTTCGTACGGTGCTTCCGGGCGCAGGGTGTGATCTGCCAGGTGCTGCCGTTCCGCTCCGGCTTCCACACGCCGATGCTCGAACCGTACCTCGCCCCCATCAAGCGGGCCGCCGACCGCTTCCGGCTCCATCCGCCGACCGTGCCGGTGTGGTCGGGGACGACCGCCGCGCCGTTCCCGCGGGCCGAGACGGCGGTGCGCGAGCTGTTCGTACGGCATCTGCTGGAGCCCGTCCGCTTCCGCGAGCTGACCGAGGCCCTGTACGCCGACGGGCACCGCGTCTTCGTCCAGACCGGCCCGGGCCGGCTCACCTCCCTGATCGACGACACCCTCGGCGACCGCGACCACCTGTCCATCGCCGCGACCTCGCCCCACCACGACGGCATGGCCCAACTCCGCCGCGTCGCCACGGCGTTGTGGACGGCGGGGGCAATCGTGACACCGGCGGTACCGCCGCACCCCTTACCGACCCCGGCAACTTCGGCAGCCCCGCTCGCTCCGGCACCATGCGCCCCGGCGCCATCCGCGGCACCACCTCAATTCCCGGCAGCCCAGGGAGCCCCCGTTGCTCCGGCCGCTCACGCAACCCTGGCGACCCCTGCGCTCCCAGCCGCCTCCGGGGACGCGCCCCCTGCAGCCGCAGCCCCTACGGCCCCACCCACTCCAGCGCCCCCGCCCCCGCCCTCCAGACCCGCACCCGTCCCCCTGGACCTCGGTGCCGCGCTGGTCTCTCTGGACGGACCGGTCCTCGACGAGCTGCGTGCCGAGCTGCGGCGCGGACCGTCGGCGGCAAGCCCCGCCCACCCCGCCCGCTCCGGCCGACCCACCCTCGACGACCTCGCCACCCGCTCCCCGGCCGCCGCCGAGCTGACCGCCCTGCTGCGGGACACGGCGGACACCGCGGCCGAACTGATCGCGGCGAGCGACCGACGCACCCCGCGCACGGCCTCCTCCCACTCCGCAGTCCCCGCTGCGTCCCGCCGGCCCGCCCCGGCCCCACCCCCTCCCACCGCCGCCACGCACCACCCCACGACCCTGACCACGCCCCGACCACCCACCCCCACGACGACCACCACAACCACCACCCTCCACATCTCCCCCCGATCCATGCCCCACCTCCTGGACCACTGCTTCTTTCCGCAGCGGTCCGGCTGGCCGGATGTGGAGGATCGCTGGCCGGTGGTGCCGGCGACCACGATCGTGCGGCACATGATGGACGCGGCGGAGGCGGCGGCCCCGGGGCTGCGGGCGGTCGCGGTGCACGGCGCCCGCTTCGACCGCTGGCTCACCGCCGCCCCCGCCGTCGACGACGAGGTCACGGTCACCCCGGACCCGGGCCACCCCGACCGGGTCACCGTCGCCTTCGGCCCCACGGCCCGCGCGCTGGTCGAACTCGCCCCGCACCACCCGGCACCGCCCGCGCTGCGCCAGCGCCCGGACGCCCCCGAACGCGTCCCCGAGCACACCGCGGCCCAGCTGTACCGCGAGCGCTGGATGTTCCACGGCCCGGGGTTCCAGGGCCTCACCGACCTCACCGCGATCGGCGAGCGGCACATCCGCGGCGTGATCACCGCGCCGGCCGCCCCGGGCGCCCTGCTGGACAACGTGGGCCAGCTGCTCGGCTACTGGATCATGGCGACCCGCACCGAGCGGACCGTCGTCTTCCCCGTGCAGATGCGGCGGATGAGCTTCCACGGACCGCACCCGGCACCCGGCACGCCGGTCACCTGCCTGGTGCGGATCACCTCCCTCACCGACACCGTGCTGGAGGCGGACGCCGAACTGACCGTCGGCGGCCGGGTGTGGGCCGTGATCGACGGCTGGCAGGACCGCCGCTTCGACAACGACCCGACGACCCGCCCCGTCGAACGCTTCCCCGAGCGCCACACCCTCTCCGCGACCCGCCCCGGCGGCTGGACGCTGCTGCACGAGCGCTGGCCGGACCTCGCCTCCCGCGAGCTGATCATGCGCAACTCGCTGGGCCGCGCCGAGCGCGCCGAGTACGCCGAGCGCCCGCCACGCGGGCGCCGGCAGTGGCTGCTCGGCCAGATCGCCGATAAGGACGCCGTACGGCAGTGGCTCTGGCAGCACGGCGAAGGCCCCGTCTTCCCGGCGGAGATCCGGGTCCACAACGACGGCCTCGGCCGCCCGTACGTCACCGGTGTGCACGGCCGTGTCCTGCCCCCGCTGGACGTCTCCCTCGCCCACCGGGCCGAGGCGGGGGTGGCGATCGTACGGACGCACAGCCCGCGCCCCGGACCCGGCATCGACATCGAGGAGGTCACCGAGCGCGACCCGGCGACCCTCGCCACCGCGCTCGGCCCGGCCGAACTGCGGCTGCTGCGCGCCCGGGTGGACGACGGCGGCGACCCGGAGGCGCTGTGGTTCACCCGTTTCTGGGCCGCCAAGGAAGCCGTCGCCAAGGCCGAGGGCGTCGGATTCGCCGGCCGTCCGAGGGACTTCGCAGTGCTCCATGCCGCCCCGGACGGCAGCCGGCTGCTGGTCTCCGGCCGCCTGGAGCGCGCCTACACCGTGCACTGCGCGCCCGAGACCCCTCCGCCCGCCCTGCCGAGGCGCACCTACGTGGTGGCCTGGACCGCGGGACCGGGAGCCGACGACGGACCACCCCACGACGCAGCCGAGGAGTACGCCCGATGAACCCGATCCAGCCGGCGCCCGCGCAGCCCACCGCCGACACCGTGCTCGCCGACGTCACCGGCATGCTCCGCGAGGTGCTGGCGGAGTACGGCGACGACGACGTGGTGATCGGCATGTCCACCAGCTTCAACCGCGACCTCGAACTGGAGAGCATCGACCTCGTCACCCTGGCCGGCCTGCTGGACGAACGGTACGGAGGGCGGGTCAACCTCGCGGAGTTCCTGGCCGGAATGGAGTTCGACGAGATCATCGAACTGACCGTCGGCCGGCTCGTGGAGTACGTGGTGTGGAGCCTGAAGACCACGCAGGCGGGCTGAGCCATGGCGATGGTCGAGACCGGCGGCGTCCGGCTGCACGTCCAGCGCATGCGCCCCGCCGACGGCCGCACCCCGCAGGCCACGGTCGTCCTGGTGCACGGACTGCTCACCGACAGCCTGGCCAGCTACTACTTCACCGTCGCCCCCGCCTTCGCGGCGGCCGGGCTCGACGTGGTGATGTACGACCTGCGCGGGCACGGCCGCAGCGAGCGCCCGCAGGAGGGCTACACCCTGGACCACAACATCGACGACCTCACGGCGCTCCTCGACCGTCTGGACGTCACCGGTCCCGTCCACCTCGTCGGCAACTCCTACGGCGGCACCATCGCCTTCGGGTACGCGGTACGGCACCCCGGGCGGGCCGCCACCCTCGCCCTCGTCGAGTCCGAGCCCGCGACCCCCGCCTGGGCGGCGAAACTGGGCCGCATCCTGCGCCGCGTGGTGACCGAACTCGCGTTCAACGAGCCCGAGACGATCGCCTGGATCACCGCGCACCGCGGCCACCACAGCGCCCGCCTCGCCAAGGGCGCGGCCCGGCTCGCCCGCGAGACCACCCTCGGCCGGGACATCCCCGCCAGCCGCGTGCTCACCGAGGAGCAGATCAGGGCCGTACGCTGCCCGGTCCTCGGCGTGTACGGCGGCGACTCCGACCTGGTGGACCTGGTGCCGCTGCAGCAGGCGCGGCTGGCCGACTTCCGGTCGGTCGTGCTGCCCGGGCACGAGCACTCGGTGCTGGTGGAGGCGCCCGGCGTCGTCGGCGGGCACATCCTGGACCTGATCCGGGCGGGGGCGGGCGTCCGGTGAGCGCCTTCCTCTTCGTCGTCCCGCCGCTGACCGGGCACATCAACCCGGCCGTCGGCGTCGCCGCCCGGCTCACCGCCCGCGGCCACCGTGTGGCCTGGGCCTGCGCCGACCCCGCCCTGGTGCGGCGGCTCGCGGGCGACGGCGCCGCGGTGTTCCCCTGCGCGGGCCCGCTGCCGGGCGCCGAGGGCGCCGCACGGCCGCCGGACCTGCGGGGCGCGGAGGCGCTGAAGTTCCTGTGGGAGTAGTACCTGATCCCGCTGGCCGACGCGATGGCCCCGGGGGTCCGCGCGGCCGTCGCGGAGTTCCGCCCCGACGTGCTCGTGGCCGACCAGCAGGCCTTCGCCGGCGCCCTGGTGGCCGAGCGCCTGGGCCTGCCCTGGGCCACCTCCGCGACCACCTCGGCCGAGTTCAGCGGCGCCTACGACGGCCTGCCCAAGGTCGCCGAGTGGCTGCGCCGGCGCCTGACCGAGCTGCGCGCCCGGGCCGGCGACCCGTCCGGCACCGCCGACCCGCGCTTCTCGCCCCACCTCCTGCTGGTGTTCAGCACCCCCGAACTGATCGGTCCACAGGCCCCGTTGGCACCGCACATCCACTACGTCGGCCCCTCCCTCGCCGACCGGCCGGACGGCCCCCGCTTCCCCTGGGACCGGCTCGACCAGGGCCGGGCGAAGGTCCTGGTCACCCTGGGCACGGCCAACGCCGACGCCGGCGGCCGCTTCCTCGCCGAGTGCCTCACCGCGCTGCGCGAACGCGCCGACCGGGTCCAGGCGGTGCTCGCCGACCCCGGTGGCACGCTCCCCGTCGTGGCGGGCGACAAGGACGCGCTGATCCTGCCCTCCGTGCCCCAACTCCCCTTGCTGGCACGGATGGACGCGGTGGTCTGCCACGCCGGGCACAACACCGTGTGCGAGGCGCTGTGGCACGGCGTCCCCCTCGTCGTCGCCCCCATCCGGGACGACCAGCCCGTGGTGGCCGCCCAGGTCGTGGACGCGGGGGCCGGCCTGCGGGTCAGGTTCGGCCGGGTCACCGCGGCCCGGCTGGGCGCGGCCCTCGACACCGTCCTGCACACACCCGCCCACCGTGCCGCCGCCGCCCGGATCCGCACCGCGTTCCGCGCGGCGGGCGGCGCCCCGGCCGCGGCGGCCCACCTCGAACGACTGGCGGCGGAGAGCCGATGAACCCCTGCGCCGACGCAGAGCCGACGAGCGCCCCGAACCCGGAGAGCCGATGAGCGACGACAACGAGAAGACCGACCGCATCGGCGCCCTGCGCCCCGGCTACCAGGCCGACCTCGCCGCCGGCACCGACCGCTTCCTCGGCCTCCGGCGCACCGCCTGCCCCTGGTGCGGCTCGGGCCGGCTCACCCCGCGCCTTCGCACCACCGACCTGCTCCAGCACAAGCCCGGCCGCTTCACCATGGACCGCTGCGCCGACTGCGGCCACACCTTCCAGAACCCCCGACTGACCGAGGAGGGGCTGGAGTTCTACTACCGGGACTTCTACGACGGCCTCGGCGAGCAGCGGATGAGCGGCACCTTCGGCAGCCGTACGGCCATGTACCGACGCCGCGCCGAGGCCATGCTGCCGCACGACCCGGCCCCGAAGACCTGGCTGGACGTCGGCACCGGCCACGGCCACTTCTGCGCGACCGCCCGCGGTGTGCTGCCCGGCACCTCGTTCGACGGACTCGACTTCACCGACGGCGTCGAACTCGCCGCCCGCGAGGGCCGCGTGGACCACGCCCACCGCGGCGCCTTCCCGGCTCTCGCCCCCGAACTCACCGCCCGCTACGACGTGGTGAGCATGTTCCACTACCTGGAGCACAGCACCGACCCCGACCGCGAACTGCGCGCCGCCCACGAGGCCGTACGCCCCGGCGGTCATCTGCTGATCGAGGTGCCCGACCCGGACAGCCGCTACGCGCGTCTCCTCGGCCGCTGGTGGCTGCCCTGGCTCCAGCCGCAGCACCTGCACCTCATGCCGGCCGCCAACCTGCGCCGCCGGCTCACCGAACTCGGCTTCACGCCGGTCGCGGAGCAGCACGCCGAAGCGCACGACCCGGTCGACCTGCTCGCCGCCGTCTGGCTGGCCCTGGACCACACCGCCCCGCGCGAGGACGCACCCTGGCTCCCCGAGCCGCCCGGCGCCCTCCGGCGCGGCCTGCGCACGGCCACCCTCCTCGCCGGGGTGCCCGCGCTCCTCACGGCCACCCTCCTCGACCGCCTCGTCCCGCGGCCGCTGTCCCACCGCCTCGGCCTCTGCAACGCCTACCGGCTCGTCGCCCGCCGCGGCTGACCGGCGCTCACAGCACCTTGGCCCGGATCAGCGCCGACAGCACCAGGGCGCCTGGCAGCAGCGGCAGCCAGTCCGTCAGCACCCGGTAGCCGATCACGGTCGCGGTCGCCGCCTCCGGCGGCGAGCCGAAGGCGGCCAGCGTCCACACCAGCGCCGCGTCCACCGCGAGCCCGCCCGGCGCGGGTACGGCCCCGACGGCCGTGCCCGCGGCCAGGTAGGCGAGCACCACCTGCTCCCAGGGCAGCCCCAGCCCGAGCGAGGCCCCGACGCAGACGAGGGTGCCCGCCTGCACCAGCGGCATCGCGACCGCCCCGCCCCACAGCGCGAGCACCCGGCAGGGCCGCGTGTGCACCACGCGCGCGTCGGAGAGGGCGGTGCGCACCAGCCCGGTCACCGGCCGCCGCAGCGGCCGTACGGCGATCAGCAGCACCCCCGCCCCCGCGACCACCCCGCCCGCGCCCGCGGCGACCGGCACCAGCAGCCGCTCGTCCGGGACCAGATCGCCGAGGCGCCGCCAGGCCGGCGAAGCCGCGAGGAAGACCAGCAGCACCACCGTCTTCGCGGAGGACTTCGCCAGCGAGTACAGGCCGATCGACGCGGTCGCCCGGTCCAGCGGCACCCCGCGCGCCCGCAGGAAGCGGACGGTGACGGCATGCGCGCCCAGCCCGCCGGGCAGCGCGTGGTTCGCGGCGCCTGCGGCGAACTGCGAGGCCAGCAGCATTCCGGGCGGTAGCCGGTCCGGCAGGGCGCCCTGCCGGACGCAGGAGGCCGCCACCCAGCTCAGACAGGTGCATCCGGCCCCGGCGAGCAGCCACCCCGGATCGGCCGAGACCAGCCGGCGGACGCCCGCGTACAGGACGGGCCGGTGGGTGCCGGCCCAGCCGCCGGCGAGCAGCAGGGGAGCCAGACACAGGATCAGCCGCACGGGCCGGGCGGACATGAGTGACGCGGGCCGGGCCGGGGCCGGGGGCGCGGGGCACGGGGGAGCGGCGAGGGAGGGGGAGAGCGGGGAGGGCGGGGAGAGTGAGGACACGGGGACGTCGTCCTTCCGCAGCGGGCCCCGCGGCGGGGACCTGGGGGAGGCGGGGCGGGCGATACCGCGGGGAGCCTTCCCCTCCCGTGTGACACCGGGATGTCCGAAAACCCAATGGCCGAGGGCGGGACGGTGCCGCCGGGCTGGTTCGCGCAGGCCGCCGTTCACCGCCGACCAGGTAGCCTTCCCTTGGGGCGCGCTTTACATGCGGTGTCCCGGCAAGGACAGGCGACAGGGGAGGGACCCGCGGTGCACGTCCAGGAATGGCTCGACTCGGTGCCCGCGGTCGCCGTCTACGCCGCGGTGGCCCTGGTGATCGGTGTGGAGAGCCTGGGCATCCCGCTGCCGGGCGAGATCGTCCTGGTCTCGGCGGCGCTCATGTCCTCCCAGCACTCCGACATCAATCCGGTCGTTCTCGGCGCCTGCGCGACCGCCGGCGCGGTGATCGGCGACTCCATCGGCTACGCGATCGGCCGCAAGGGCGGACGGCCACTGCTGGCCTGGCTGGGCGGGAAGTTCCCGAAGCACTTCAGCGAGGGCCATGTGGCCACCGCCGAGCGGTCCTTCGAGAAGTGGGGCATGTGGGCCGTCTTCTTCGGCCGCTTCATCGCCCTCCTGCGCATCTTCGCGGGCCCCCTCGCCGGTGTCCTCCACATGCCGTACTGGAAGTTCCTGATCGCCAACCTGCTCGGCGGCATCTGCTGGGCCGGCGGCACCACGGCCGTCGTCTACTACGTCGGCGTCGTGGCCGAGGGCTGGCTGAAGAAGTTCTCGTACGTGGGCCTCGCCGCGGCGGTCCTGATCGGCGTCGTGTCCATGCTGATCGTGAAGCGCAAGGCGAAGAAGGCCCAGGAGAGCCGGCCGGAAGCGGAGCCGGTGGGCGCGGGCGACTGAATCGGCCAAGAGGCGTGGGGACCCGCGCGACGCCCCTACTGGTGCACATCCCGGTGCGTCTTGGCCAGCTCCGCGTACAACGTGCCGTTGAGGGTGACCCCCTGCCGCTCCTCCTCGGTCAGCTCCCTGCGCACCTTCGCCGGCACGCCCGCCACCAGGGACCCCGGCGGCACCACCATCCCCTGCGGTACCAGGGCCTGCGCGGCGACCAGGGATCCGGCCCCGACGACGGCTCCGTTCAGCACGGTCGCCCCCATTCCGACCAGGCAGTCGTCCTCGACCGTCGCCCCGTGCACCACCGCGTTGTGCCCGATCGACACCCGCTCACCGATCGTCACCGGGAACCCGGGATCCGCGTGCAGCGTGACGTTGTCCTGCACGTTCGCGTCCGCCCCGACGGTGATCCGCTCGACATCGCCGCGCACGACCGCCCCGTACCAGACACTGGCCCCCGCGCGCAGCGTGACGTCCCCGATGACGGAGGCCGTGGGCGCCACGAACGCCTCCGGGTCGACCTGGGGCTCCCTGCCGCCGATACCCACGATCAGCGCCTGCTGCGTCATCACCGTCTCCTCGCGTGCGTAGTACCCCGCACGGTACGACACGGGTTGGGGTGAAGATCACAGCAGCCCGCTCTCTCGCCGACGGCAACCGGTGAGTAACGTGAGCCCGTGCCGAAGCGCAAGAACACGTTCTCATCCTGGCGACGCCGCCTGGCGCAGCGCGCCGTCCACTCGGGCTGGGCCTGGGTGCAGCGCACGGGTTCGGTGACGGCCGAGCACCCCGGCCGCTTCCGCTTCGGCTCGATCGGCGAGGCCACCCGGCTCGCCTTCCCGCTCGGCACGGTCTTCGGCGAGCCCTGGATCCACCTCGGCTCCTACTGCATCATCGCCGAGCAGGTCACCCTGACCGCCGGTCTGATGCCGGACCTGGACCTCGGCCCGGACCCGATCCTGCGCATCGGCGACGGGGTCGTCCTCGGCCGCGGCAGCCATGTCATCGCGGACACCACGGTGAGCATCGGCAGCGACTGCTACTTCGGGCCGTACGTCTACATCACCTCCACCAACCACTCCTACGACGACCCGCACCAGCCCATCGGCAAGCAGTGGCCCCGCATGGAGCCCGTGGAGATCGGCCCCGGCTGCTGGATCGGCACCGGCGCGGTGATCCTGCCGGGCGCGCGGATCGGCCGGAACGTCGTGGTGGCGGCCGGTGCGGTGGTGCGGGGCACGGTCCCCGACCATGCCGTGGTGGCCGGGGCGCCCGCCCGGGTCGTACGGCGCTGGACGCCCGACGACGGTTGGCAGCCGCCGCTCAGGACCCCGGCCCCGGTGCCGATCCCGGACGGGACGACACCGCAGCAGCTGCGGGCACTGGCGGAGCTGGACGACGAGGCGGTGGCCCGGCTGGCCGAGCTGGAGCCCGAAGGCTGAGCCCCAGGCCGGGGTTCCGGGTCAGCCGGTCGCCAGCAGCAGTGTGCCCAGCAGGGCCAGCCCGGCGCCCGCCGCCTGTATCGCGCGCAGCCGCTCGCTGAGGAAGCCGCGGGCGGCCAGCGCGGTCACCACCGGGTACAGCGAGGCGAGGACGGCGGCCACGGTGACCGGGCCGTGCTGGGCGGCGATCGCGTACGTGCCGTTGGCCGCCACGTCGGCGAGGCCGACGAAGGCCAGCGCGGGCAGCGAGGCGAACGGGAAACCGCCCTCCGGCACGGCGGTGCCGCCCCGCCGGACCGAGGCGGCGAGCGCTGTCCCGCCCACCGCGACACTCGTCACCCGCTGCACGAACAGCGCCAGGAACAGGCCGGTGACGTCGGTCGAGGCCTCGGTGATCAGGGCGAACACCGTGCCGAAGCCGAGTGCCGCGACCAGCGTCAGCAGGATCGTGCGCCGCTGCACGGGCGCGCCCCGCAGCTGCGGACCGCCGGCGAGGACGACCCCGCCGACGGCGACCGCGATGCCGGTGAGCCGGAGCAGCCCCGGGCGCTCGCCGAGGACCAGGCCCACGCCGACGGGGACGGCCACGCTGAGCGTGGCGAGCGGGGAGACGACCCCCATGGGGCCGAGCGCCAGGGCCTTGTAGAAGGAGAGCAGCGCCACCGGTCCGGCCAGGCCCGCCGCGAAGGCGAACCACAGCCGGGGTCCGGCCTCGCTCCAGCCGCCCGTGGCGAGGACGATCGCGCCCAGCACGATCGCCGCGATCGCCTGCGAGACGACGACCACCGTCAGCGCCGGGGTCCGGCGTGTCAGCAGCCCGCCGCCGAAGTCGGCCAGTCCCCACAGCAGACTGGTGGTCAGGGCGAAGAATGCTGTCACGATGCCTCGCAGTACAGTTTGTTGCACGAACGGGTGTGCTTCATCGTAGTTCGGTCAACTGGACTGCGTCATTCATAATAGTGTCCCATCTCGGCTCTTGGACGGAACGTGTCGGACCTCGAACTGCTGACCCAGTCCCTGGCGCGCAATGTCAGGCACTGGCGCTCGGTGCGCGGCTTCACCCTGGACGTGCTCGCCGCCCGGGCCGGCGTCAGCCGTGGGATGCTCATCCAGATCGAGCAGGCCCGCACCAACCCGAGCATCGGCACGGTCGTCAAGATCGGTGACGCGCTCGGCGTCAGCGTCACCACCCTGCTCGACTACGAGCGGGGGCCCAGGGTGCGCATCGTCCCCGCCGAGCGGGCGGTACGGCTGTGGGACACGGAGGCCGGCAGCTACAGCCGTCTTCTCGCCGGCACGGAGGCCCCCGGACCGCTGGAGATCTGGGACTGGCGGCTGATGCCCGGCGAGCAGAGCCCGTCGGAGCCGCACCCCGCCGGGACCGTCGAGCTGGTCCATGTCACGGCGGGCGAGCTGACCCTCACCGTCGACGGCGAGGACCACCTCGTCCCGGCCGGTGCGAGCGCCTCCTTCGAAGCGAACATCCCGCACGTCTACCGCAATCTCGGCGACGTCCCGATGGAGATGATGATGGCCGTCTCCGTGCCGCCCGTGCAGTGAGACGCCTGCGCCCGGCGAGGGCCCCTTGTTAGCGTGCGGGCATGCGCGCACCCATCGGAGACTTCGACACCGTCATCCCGGTCCCGGACTGCCTGGACGAGCTGATCGCCCCGGTCGCCGACGCCGTACGCCACTGGCGGGGCGGCATCCCCGCCGACCGCCTCCTCTACGTCGAGACCGATCCGCGCTGGGCCGACACCGCCGTCTTCGTGGAGCACTACGGCCGCGACCTGCTGGAGCGGTCCGCGAACTGCGTGGTGGTCGCGGGCCGGCGGGGCGGCGAGACCACGCTCGCCGCGTGCGTGGCACTCTCCACCACCCGGGTCGACGTCAACGGCGTCGTCCGCCGCCACCTCGGCGTCCGCAAGGCCTCCTTCGCCTCGATGGAGACCGCGACCGGCGAGACCGGCATGGAGTACGGCGGCATCACCCCGGTCGGACTGCCCGCCGGCTGGCCCCTGCTGGTGGACTCGGCCGTCCTGGAGCAGCCGTACGTCCTGGTCGGCAGCGGACGCCGGCGCGGCAAGCTGCTGGTGCCGGGCAAAGTCTTCGCCGAGCTGCCGGGCGCGGTCGTCCTTGACGGGCTCGGCGCGGCCTGACGTCACGCCGTGAGGTGATGGGCCAGCGCCAGATGCGGGTCCGTCTCTCCGGGGGCCGGCGCCGGATCGGCGTGCACCAGGGCGGCCGTCAGCCTCGGCAGGGCGTGCAGCAGCGCGTGCTCGGCGTCGACGGCGATCGCGTGCGCCTGCCGTACCGTCGCCTCGCCGTCCACCACCACCGCCAGCTCCGCCCGCAGCCGGTGCCCGATCCAGCGCAGCCGCAGCTCACCCACCCCGCGCACCCCCGGCACCGCACGCACCGCCCGCTCGGCCCGGTCGACCAGCGCCGGGTCCACGGCGTCCAGCATCCGCCGGAACACCTCCCGCGCCGCGTCCCGCAGCACCAGCACGATTGCGGCCGTGATCGCCAGCCCCACGATCGGGTCCGCCAGGCGCCATCCGAGGGCCGACCCGCCGGCGCCCACCAGCACGGCCAGCGAGGTGAAACCGTCGGTCCGGGCGTGCAGCCCGTCGGCGACGAGCGCGGCCGAGCCGATCCGGCGGCCCACCCGGATCCGGTAGCGGGCCACCCACTCGTTGCCGGCGAAGCCGACCAGCGCGGCCACCGCCACCGCCGGCACCTGCGCGACCGGGCGCGGATCGAGCAGCCGGCCGATCGCCGCCCACGCGGCGAAGGCGGCCGAGGCGGCGATCGTCAGCACGATCACCAGCCCCGCGAGATCCTCGGCGCGCCCGTAGCCGTAGGTGAACCGCCGGGTCGCCGCACGCCGTCCCAGCACGAAGGCGATGCCGAGCGGTACGGCGGTCAGGGCGTCGGCGGCGTTGTGCACCGTGTCGCCGAGCAGCGCGACCGACCCGGAGACGGCCACCACGGCCGCCTGCGCGAGGGCGGTCGCCCCCAGGACGGCGAGCGACACCCACAGTGCGCGCATGCCGTGCACCGAGGACTCCAGCGCCGGGTCGATCTTGTCGGCGGTCTCGTGGGAGTGCGGGGTGAGCAGGTGCCCCAGGCGGTGCCGCAGGCCGCCGGAGCCGTGGTGGTGCGCGGGCCCGTGCGGCCGGTGCTCGGGGTGGTCGCTCACGGGGGTCCCCTTCCGGTGTGCGGAGTGGACGCGGGACGCCCACGCGACCATTATGTGCGTATGAGCGCACGCATGCACCTATCACCTGCGCACCATGCGCATCCGCGCAGCCCGGGCGAGGAGCAGTTCGCGCTCGCCGCCGAACTCCTGTCGCTGCTCGGCGACCGCACCCGCCTCGCCCTGCTGCACGCCCTGACGGCGGGAGAGGCCGACGTCACCACGCTGACCGAGGCGTGCGCCGCCGCCCGGCCGGCCGTCAGCCAGCACCTGGCCCGGCTGCGGCTCGCCGGTCTGGTCGACACCCGCAAGGAGGGCCGCCGGGTGATCTACTCACTCCCGCACGGGCATCTGCGCCGGCTGGTGGAGGAGGCGCTGAAGACGGCCGACCACCGGCTCGCCGAGCTGCCTACCGCGGATCAGTAGGCGGGGGCCGTGCCGAGGTACTGCTCGGCGAAGGCCGCCGCGGCGGCCGGCGAGGTGAACAGCCGGCGCAGCCGGGCCCGGGTGGTGCCGGCGCGGAACGGGTCGCCGGACGCGAGGCCGTGGTAGATGTCCGACAGCCACTGCGAGAACTCCTGGTAGTCCCACACCCGGCGCAGGGCGGCCTGCGAGTAGCCGTCGAGGCCGCTCGTGTCGCCCCCCGTCGCCCGCGCGGCGAGCGCGTCACCGAGCAGGAAGGCGTCGTGCAGCGCGAGGTTCATGCCCTTGGCCGCGATCGGCGCGATCAGGTGACCGGCGTCGCCCGCCAGGAACAGCCGGCCGTGCGCCAGCGGCTCGACGACGTAGTGGTGCATGTCCAGCACGCGCTTCTCGATCAGCCGCCCCTCGGTGAGCGGCTCCGCTCCGGCGGCGCCGAGCCGTTCCCGCAGTTCGCCCCAGACCCGGTCGTGCGGCCAGTTCTCCGGATCGTCGCCGGGCGGGCACTGGAGATAGAAGCGGGTCACCTCGGGGCTGCGGGGCATCTGTCCCGCGAAGCCGCGCGGGTGCACGCCGAACAGCACGCAGTCCGACGACGGCGGCACCTCCGCCAGCAGCGCCAGCCAGCCGATGCCGTCGTCCTGCCGCGCGATCCGCGCACCCTGCGCGAGTATCGCGTCCCGCGTCACACCGCGCGCCCCGTCGCAGCCCGCGACGTAGTCACAGCGCAGCAGCCGCCGCTCACCCGTCTCCGGGCAGTGGTACGACACCGCGGGACGGTCCGAGTCCAGGTCGTGCAGCCGCACGTCGCGCACGCCGAAGCGGATGTCGCCGCCGCGCACGGCGGCGTACTCCCGCAGCAGGTCCGTCACCAGCAGCGGCTGCGGGTAGACATAGTGACGGCGGCCGGTCAGGTCGCCGTAGGAGAAGCGGTGGCGCTCGCCGTCGAAGCGGAACTCGCAGGCGGTGTGGGCCTCGGCGCGCTGCGGCAGCCGCCCGGCGAGGCCGCGCCGGCCGAGTTCGCGCACCGCCCATTCCTCGATGACGCCGGCCCTCGGCCGGGTCTCGACGAACTGCCTGCTCTCGGTCTCCAGGACCACGCAGTCCACGGAGGCGGCCCGCAGGATGTTGCCGACGGTGAGTCCGGCCGGCCCGGCGCCCACGACGACGACCGTACGGCGCTCTCCGGGCGCGGATCCGGGGTGGGGGGAAGGGGAGATCATCCCCGCATTATGACGGTGTCCCGTCAGCCAGGGAGCGGCTGACGGGACACCACGGGGTGGAGCGGATCAGTGCGCGGGGGCGTCGGTGACGACGACCTCGTCGATGTCGCGCTCGATCTGCTCGGTGTTGGAGGCGGTCGCCTTCGCCCAGTAGTAGATGCCGAGGGAGAAGGCCGCGACGACCAGCATGTCCCACCACAGCGGGATGTTGCCCTGGCTGCCGTCACCGAAGCCGCCCTGCCAGGAGATCAGGCCGATGCCCACCAGGTACGCGGGCAGCCACTGCGCGGCCTTGAAGTCCATCCGCGGCGCGTTGGGCTGGTTGTTGCGCTTGGCCCACCAGGCGTAGGAGCCCAGCAGCAGGTAGCCGAGGAGGATGGCGAAGCCGAGACGCCACAGGGTGTTCCAGCCGGCCCAGTAGATGATCAGGTTGGCGACCACGAAGGACAGCGGGGAGATGAGCTTGCCGGCGGGCAGCCGGTACGGGCGCTCGAAGTGCGGCAGACGGTCGGCGAAGACACCGTAGGCCAGCGGGGCACCCGCGTACATCAGGACGCTCGCCGAGGTGATGAAGCCGACCAGCTCCTGCCAGCTCGGGAACGGGAGGAAGCAGACCACGCCGGTGACGAAGGACATGATGAGGCCGAACCACGGCACACCGCGCTTGTCGGTCTTGGTGAACGCCTTCGGCAGGTAGCCGTTCTTGGCCAGGCCGTAGGAGACGCGGGAGGTGGCGGTGGTGTAGATCAGGCCGGTGCCACCGGGGGAGATGATCGCGTCCACGTAGAGGACCCAGCCCAGCCAGCCGAGGCCGACCACGGTGGCGAGGCCCGCCCACGGGCCGCTGATGCCGGCGTAGGCCAGCTTGGCCCAGCCGTGCGCGAAGGAGGCGTGCGGCAGCGCGGCGATGAAGACGATCTGCAGGAGGATGTAGATGCCGGCGCCGATCGCGACCGAGCCGAGGGTCGCCCGGGGCAGGTCGCGCTTCGGGTTCCGGCTCTCACCGGCCAGCTGGATCGCCTGCTCGAAGCCGAGCAGCGCGAAGATGATGCCGCTGGAGCTGATGGCCGCGAGCACGCCCTTGGCGCCGAACGGGGCGAAGCCGGCCGAGGTGAAGTTGCCGACGTGGAAGTTGCCCACGGCGATGATGAAGATCGCAGCGAGCGGAACGGCGATCTTCCACCAGGTGGCGGCGCTGTTCGTGTGGGCGAGGGCCCGGACGCCGAAGAAGTTGACGCCGACGAAGAGGGCCATCAGGACGACGGCCGTGACGATGCCGCTGGCGGTCAGTGTGCCGTCGACGTGCTGCAGCCCCTGGGCGAACTTCCAGTGACCGGCGTAGCCGATCATGGCCTCGACCTCGATGGGGGCCACGGTGGCCGCCTGGAGCCAGGCGAACCAGCCGAAGGACATGCCGGCCAGGCCGCCGAACGCGTAGTGCGGGTAGCGGGCCGTGCCGCCTGCCACCGGGAACATGCCGCCGAGCTCGGCGTGCACGAGCGCCAGCAGCACGATCGCGATGGTGCCGATCACCCACGAGATGATCGCCGCGGGGCCGGCCACGACGACCGCCTTCTCGGCGCCGTACAGCCAGCCGGAGCCGATGATGGAGCCCACTGAGGCCCACATCAGACCGATGAGTCCGACGTCTCGGCGCAGACCACCGGTGTCGCTTGTGGCTACCGGTGCAGCCTGGTCGACTTTCGCCATGTCAAGTGGCCTCTCAGATCGTGAACGCAGGTTTAACGGG
Organism: Streptomyces sp. NPDC004561; assembly: GCF_053602155.1. Lineage (NCBI taxonomy): Bacteria > Bacillati > Actinomycetota > Actinomycetes > Kitasatosporales > Streptomycetaceae > Streptomyces > Streptomyces sp. NPDC004561. The sequence continues at coordinate 1,496 of NZ_JBSGDB010000097.1, read as the reverse complement.
GAAGGAGGCCACAGGCTAGGAACGCTTTCCGCGTCCGCAAAAGACTGCTTACCAAAACTTGACCCAGGATCTTGCCCGTCTTGGGAACAGGCTTTATACAGGTCAGACACCCAACCCGAATGTCAATATTCAGCGGAGAATTGTGATGAAGAAGGAGTGACACTAGGTCAAGAGGGGAATTTCGATCGCCGGGCAGCGGTCCATGACCATGTCGAGGCCCGCCGCACGGACCCGTCCGTGGGCGGCGTCGTCGACCACGCCGAGCTGGAACCAGACCGCCTTCGCGCCCTTGGCCACGGCCTCGTCGGCCACCGCGCCCGCCAGCGAGCTGTTGACGAAGACGTCCACCACGTCGACGTCGAAGGGGATGTCCGCGAGGGAGGCGTAGCCGCGCTCGCCGTGCACCGTCTCCGCCTTGGGGTGCACCGGCACGATCCGCTTGCCGTACCGCTGGAGCACCTGCGCCACGCCGTACGCGGCCCGGCTCCGGTTGGCGGACAGGCCGACCACGGCCCAGGTGTCGCCCAGCTCGGTCAGGATCCTGCGGATCGTCGCTTCGTCGCCGTACACGGCCGCCTCCTGGGGCTGCGCGGGGTTGTGTCGTCCGGGCAACAGCACTCCCCGGGGATGCTGATCTCCAGGCCACTACCCCGCCACGGTGTCCGGAATCAGCGCGAGGTGCCTGCGTACGGCCGCCGGGCCGCCTACGCTCGCCCCGTGCTGCGCATCCTCGACGCCCGAACCGGTGAGCCCGTCGCCGCCGCGCCCGCCCGGCGCGGCCTGACCCGTATCGAGGCCCACGCCTGTGGTCTCGACCTCACGGCGCTGCGTGTGCTGCTCACCGTCGACCTGCTGGTCCGTGCGCTGGAACTGGGCGGCACCCCCGTCTGGGCGGCCCTCGCCACGCCGTGCGACCGGCCGGAACTGCGCAACGCCGCGACGGCCCTCGCCATCCGCCCCTTCGAGGACGGCCGCGACCTCGCCTCCGGCCTCGGCGCGGCCCAGGTGATCCACGTCCTGGCCGAGTCGACCGACCCCCGGCCCGCCGAAGGCCCCCTGGCGGCGGTCGCCCACGTCACCTGGCACGAGCCCGAGCCGCTCGGTCACGTTCCCGGCGGTTCGGACTCCCCCCGGTCCGCTTCGGGGCGCGGGACTGGTCCGGCGGGGGATGCGTGTGACGAGAGTCACTGGAGGGGCGGGCCCGAGCCGGCGGGCGACACGGGCTCCGGGGCCGCCGGGCCCGACGCGGCGGTGGAAGCGGGCGACACGCGCTGCGGGGCCGGCCGGTCCGACGCGGGCGTGGAGGCGGGCGACACGCGCTCCGGGGCCGCCACGTCCGGCGCCGCCATGGAGGCGGGCCGTGAGCCGGGTGCCGGTCCCGCGACCGACGGGTCCGGGGATGGCTCCTCCGACGATGTGGTTCATCGTGTACCCGACGGCAACGCCGTGCTCCGGATCGGCGAAGGCCAGCGACATTCGGTGACGAGAAGCCAGCC
>NZ_JBSGDB010000096.1:0-22558 GCF_053602155.1 Streptomyces sp. NPDC004561 | reverse complement strand
AAGGACACCATCCGCGAGGCCACCGGCGAGATCAGACAGCTCATGGACCAGCACGGACACACCCCCGGTCCCGCGGCGACACACCTGACCACCCTTGCCGGCCTCCACGTCTACGCAACCGCACACGGCATCGCCCTCACGACAGAGACGAAACCACCGTGTTGATTCTTTACGGGCCCTTAGAACTCCTAACGAAATGATCTTCAAGGTGGTTGGATCACTCCTGGACTGACACGGCAGCTGTAGTTCTGGTCATGGCTGGTCCTGAAGAGCGTGTCGGCGCTGGTGGCAGGCTCCTGCGACGGCTTGATGGTGGCGGCGCCAGGCCATCCAGCGCAGGGTGTGTTCCGCGTCCCGGACTGGTGGTGTGAGGACGAACGCCCGAAGGAGTCGGACGAGTTCGGGGCAGGTCAACGGGACGAGACGGGCAGGTCCGGCAGGGCCGGTCATGGTCGTGGCGGCGGCGGCGGTCAGGGCGAGGACGGCGGATGCGACAAGAGAGAACAGCGACCAGCGCATCCAGGAGTTCCAGCAGGTCACCTGCCCTTCGTCCAGGCCGGTGAAGGTCTTGCCGAGTTGGAAAGTCTCTTCGATCCGCCACCGTCGGCAGATCACTTCCACCAGCTGGGCGAGGGTGACAGGTGCGGGCGACCAGCAGCGGAAGAAGGAGATCTCGCCGGTGTACCGGTGTCGGCGGGCGACCAGGACGCTGGTGCCGTCATCTCCGTGTCCGTTGGGGGTGTCGTCCGCGCGGACATCGAGCCAGGCCCAGTCGTACTCGCGGGTGCCCTTCGTTCCGTGTCCCGTCCGCATGCGCATCCACTGGTGCGGCAGTACTTTGTTGATCATCTGACGGGCCTTCCACCTGCGGCCTGCTCCATCCGTGACCGTGTACGAGTGAGACACGCCGACCGCGTAGCCGAGACCGAGCTCCCGCAGATCCTTGCGCAGTTCGCGGCCGGAGTACACCTCGTCGCCGGCGAACCAGCGCGCCTGGACACCCAGCTCAAGTGCGTTCTCGACCATGGCGGCGGTCTGCTGCAGCTTCGTCGCGAACGTGATCTCCTCCGGGACGCCGACCACTTCGCGGCGTTCCTCGTCCGCGGCCCAGTCCTTCGGGAGATACAACACCCGGTCGATCACCACCCGCACCGACGCGGTGACCGCGGCCAGGTGCACGGCGACCTGGCACATTCCGACACCTTTGAGCGCGCCGGAGTACTGGCGGCCGGCGCCGACGCAGTCGGTCGAGGACTTCGCGTCCCCGGTCTCGTCCGCGACCAGTACTACGTCCTGACCCGCGAGTTCACGCACGATCAGACGGGCGATCTCTTCCCGGGCCCGGCCATGGTCGAACCTCGCCCGTGACAGCAGGTGCTGCAGCCGGTGCGGGCCTGGATGCCCGAGGGCCTCAGCCAGCGTCCAGCAGTTGCGCGTGTCCACTTCCGCCAGCAGCCCGGCGACCATCTCCGCCGCCGTGGCACGGGTCTCACGCCGGGCGAAGCAGCCCGCGATCGCATCCACCGCCGCCCCGAACAGCCTGCCCCACGCGGCCCCGGCTATGGTGGCCTCCGCGGCCACCTGGTTTTGATACGTCGTCACAAGCGTTCATGATCACGGTGGCCGTACCCATGCCCACGCTGGGCCCCGCAAGCCGCTGACCAGCACCGGCGCCGGAACTACAACTGCCGTGACTGATGATCTGGGGGTGCTGGGTGGCTCGGCCGAAGCCGTGGGATATTGATGACGAGTTGTGGGCGGTGATCGAGCCGCTGTTGCCCAAGGTCGAACGCCGGGTTCGACATCCCGGGCGCAAGCGGCATCCGGACCGGCTGGTGTTCCAGGGCATCCTCTTCGTGCTGTACACCGGGATCTCCTGGGAGCACCTGCCGCAGGAGCTCGGCTTCGGGTCGGGCATGACGTGCTGGCGCCGCCTGGCCGAGTGGACCGAGGCCGGTGTGTGGCCCCGGCTCCACGAGGTCCTCCTGGCCAAGCTCCGCGGCGCGAACGCCCTGGACTTCTCCCGGGCTGCGGTCGACGGCTCCCACATCCGGGCGTTAAAAGGGGATCCAAGACTGGACGAAGCCCTGTTGACCGGGGCAGAACCGGCAGCAAACACCACCTGATCACCGACGCCACCGGCATACCGCTCGCTGTCACCCTGACCGGCGGCAACCGCAACGACGTCACTCAGCTCATCCCGCTGCTTCAGGCAGTGCCGCCGGTGCGAGGCAAGCGCGGCCGGCCCCGGCGCCGTCCGGACGTGGTGCTGGGCGATCGTGGCTACGACCACGACAAGTACCGCCGACTGGTCTGGGACCTCGGCGTGAAACCGCTGATCGCCCGTCGCGGCACCGAGCACGGCTCCGGCCTGGGCACCCAACGCTGGGTCGTGGAGCGTGCGTTCGCCCACCTGCACTGGTTCCGTCGTCTGCGCATCCGCTGGGAGATACGCGACGACATCCACGAAGCCTTCCTCACTCTCGGATGCGCACTCATCTGCTGGCGACGCCTGAGGTCATTCCGATAGGAGTTCTTAGTCGTGGTGGATTCGCTATCGATCCACCGTGTCGTAGGCCGTGCGGTCCGACACCTCGTCCTTCCGGCCCAGGAGGGCTTCACAGGCTGCGTCCGCGCTGTCGAATATCCGGCAGGTCATGCCGACCCCGGTCAGGTCGAGCACACGTCGCACCACTTGGCTGGGCGCGGCCAGGGACACGGATCCGTCGATGTTCCGCATTTCGTTGACGGTCCGTACGATGACACGCAGCCCGGAGGAGTCCATGAACGGCACGTCCGCCAGGTCCAGCACCAGGTGACGTCGTCCGTGCACCACCTGACCGGCCAACTGGTGCTGAAGGGCGAGGCCGGTGTCAGTGTCGAGCTCTCCGCAGACGGTGACGACCGCAGCGTCGGAGCTGATCACGGTCACCTCAACACCCAGACCTGCTGGTTCGCTCACAAGTTCTCCTCGGACGGGTTTACACGGCAGCAGCCCGCCTACCCCGTCCTGTGACGTTCATCCGCGCTGGACGCGGTTTCCGTCGGGCAACTGAAGGCCCACGCCGTTCCAGGCTGTCCGCGCGGGGCTTCGTCTCCTCAGTCTGGCTGTGAGGAAGCTGCTTCAGCGGGGGCATTTGGGCAGCGGCTTCGGCCCCGCCTTCGGCTTCTTGCGTCGCGGCTTTGGGATATCCCGCACCGCCTTCTGCACCTCGACTGTTCCGTCGCGCGGGTGGTGGTCACAGGGCCTGCGGGTGGCTGGCTGTACGACCTCAGATTCGGGGTGGCGCTGTAGTGCTGCCCGGTTCGGCCTCCACCGCCGTGGCGACGTGCCCGACGTGATACCGGTTGCCTCCTCGAAGGTCATCCACCCCGTTGGTAGGCGAAGAGTAGCGATATGGGTGCGTTCCGCTCGACCACCGGCCGCGCGTTCGCCTTTCCTCGGCCCCCTGTTCTTCCGTACGCATCGCGTACGGAAGATGGACGCAGTGCGTTCGCTCCTAGTGCGCCATTAGCGCCCGCCTGTAGACCGGCCCCGGGTTGCGCGGCTAGGCCCGGCCCACCTGGACCCTGTACTGGGTCCGCCCCGAGACGGTCGATTTCTTCCAGGGTGACTCCGAGCGCCGCCACGTACGCCTGGAGTACCGCAAGACGGGGTGGGGGTGGCAGTCCTAACTGCTGCGGCCGTGAGGGCGGGAGCCGTGTCCCTCAGCCCTCGAAGGCGTACACCGCGAAGTCCGCGACCCCCGGTAGCCGATCCGTTGGTACAGCGCGTTGCTCGTCGGATTCGCCAGGTCCGTGAAGAGGAGCACCTCCGCCGCGCCCCGCTCTAAGGCGGCACGGCTCACCTCGGCCGTCACCGCGCCCGCGTAACCGCGGCCCCGCAGGTGCGCCGGGGTGTAGACGGGGGTCACGCGCACCTGGCCAGCGGTCTCCGCGGTCGCGCCCGCCATGGAGACGGGGGTGCCGTCGGGGGTCTCCCAGAGAGTGATGCCGCCGTAGGCGAGGCGGGCGTCGGCCCACTCGCCCGGGTCCCTGCCCACGCGCAGGCCCGCCGCCACGACGAACTCGCCGTGCCAGCGCATCAGCAGCTCCCGGTCACCGGCCCCGGCGACCCGTGCGCGGCCGGCCGGCGGCGGCTCGGGTACGGCCAACTCGGCCAGCCGGTACAGGCGCTGGCGTTCGTCGAGGTCGGCCGTCGCCTCGGTGCGCCGCCGCCACGCCTCAGCGAAGGCCTCGGCCGTGTTCCGGTCGGCGCTGATGTGGGACACCGGGTGCCCCAGGCGGCCAGGCGGCCAGCCAGGGCCACGGCGTCCCCGGCGGCGAGCGGGGTGAGGTTGAGGGCCTGCGGCGGGGTGTGGAACAGGACCGCCCGTACGCGGCCCCGGGCGTCCTCGAGCGTGCCGAAGAGCGGGGCCCCATCGCCGTAGACGTGCAGGCCCTGCCGGCGCAGCATGTCCGTCACGGTCAGCGGGACCGTGTGCAGGGCCGGCCGGGAGCGCAGGAAGCCGGTGGCACGGGTGAAGAAGTCGTCGAGGTCGTGGGTGAGGTGCCAGGCAGCGGGATCCATACCGACATGGTCCCGGTCGGACCGGCGGCCGGGACACCGGATTTCCGTCCGGCGGCAAGGCCGGCACCCTGGGACGACGAGCGCACCGAAGGCGAGGTGCAGCGGGTCCTTGCCCGGAAACGGAAGCTCATCCGCGACCTCAACTCACCGGCAACGCAGAACACCGCAGAGGAACTGATCGCCGCGCTCGAAGACCCTGACCCTGGCCTTCTCCAACAAGTGCAGGAGCAGGCAGACCGCATGCAGGCCCAGGTCTTGGCGCGCAAACAGGAAGCGGCCGCCGCCGCGCGCCGCCGGCTCGCTGGCCGCCTGCCGACAGAGGCACGGGAACCGATAGCCGCACCGGCTCACCATGACACCGCACGGCGGCACGCACACGACCAGGAGCAGGCTGCCGCACTGCAGCAGTCGCCTGGCCAGGGCCCCAGCCGCACCTAGAAGTCCCCGGCCTTGCGGTCGCCCTCTGTGGCGTGTGGCCGTCCGCGTCGGGCGCGCTCCGCGTGAGGTCGTTGCCCGCGAGACAGCCGAGGACCTCTCGCTGAGCCAGCGGCATGTCCGTGTCCGGCATCCGCACTGCCTCCAGGCAGAGCGGCCGACGCCGTCACCCACCAGATCGGCCCGGAAGCCCGATGGCCGCCGCACCCGCCCCCGGCCGCTGGCAGCCCACGGACATGAACCCCAGGACACGCTCCCGACCGGGTGCGCGATCCCGTCTCCCCAGGGGAGGGCCGGTGCAGCGCATGGCCGTCTTCTGCGGCCGGGGCGGCTGGCGGTTACTGGTCGGGGTGGACGGCTTGGACGCCGGTGCCCGCGTATGCCTTGGGGGTCAGGGTGAGCAGGTACCGCCCGGTGGGGTGGGCGGGGGAGGGGTGGGCGGCGTGGATGGCGTGGACGGCGGCCCAGGAGTGCCCGAAGCGCAGCAGTTCGGTGGCGGTGACCGCGGCGTCGGTGTCGAACGCCTCGATCCGGATGAACCGCAGCCCCTTGATGTAGCCGAGCAGGCCGGGCTGTTCGGTGTCGCCGGCCGTCAGGGAGAGCACCGGCGCATACAGGTCACCGAGTCCGCCGGAGGCCTGGACGTAGAACGCGGCGACCGCCTCGTTGAACGGGTCCTTCGGGTCGTACAACGCTCCTGCGGTCGTGTGGTCCAGGACGACTGCGATCCCCGCCACTACGCGGCCGCCCGCGGACCGTGCGCGGCACCGCCCAGACGCTCCAGCAGTGCCCGGGCCTTCGCCTCGGCCTCCGGGCTCGGCGCGCTGCCGAGGGCGGAGGCGAGCTCGGCACGGGCCAGCTCGGCACGCTCGGCGTACTCGGCCTGCGTCGGGGTGCCCTGCGCGAGGTCCTCGACCAGGCTGCGGATGGTGGTGCCGTGCTCGGCCGCAAGCTGGGCGAGCCGGTCCCGCGCGGCCGTGCTCACCTTGATGCTCGTCTCGTCTGCTGCCATACCCCCACACTACCGCCCCCCTCTACCGAAAGTAGAGGATCCGAGCGGCCGCAGGTCCGCGGTAGGCGCGCCCGCGCACCCCCAGGGCCGGGATGCGAGGCGATGTGGGCACGGGCAGTGTCGGGGTGAGGGCGGCGCTCGGCCGGTGGAGACCTGCTCACCGGATCGACGCGGCCCGATCCGGTGAGCGAAGGGGCGACGAGAGGCGTTGCGCGAGTTCGTGGAGACCGCATCCGCGGCAGACGTCTGAGCCGAAGGGCGAGTGTACGAACTGCGCAACGTGGAGAGGTGCCTCCATGCCATCACACGAGACCATGCCGATGGAGTCGGTGTGGGACTACCCGCGTCCGCCCGCTCTGCGCCGCGACCCGCGGCGGATCGTCGTCGAGTGCGCCGGCGAGGTTCTCGCCCGTACGACCGGCGCTTGGAAGATCATGGAGACCAGCCACCCGCCGGTGTTCTACGTGCCCCCGGCCGATGTCCGCATGGACCTGCTGCGGTCTGCCTCCCGCCACACCTGGTGCGAGTGGAAGGGCATCTCTGACTACTGGGACGTCCTGGTGGGATCCGACATCCGCACCCTCGCTGCGTGGAGCTACCCCGACCCGCGGCCGCCCTACACCGAACTCGCAGACCACGTCGCCTTCTATGCCGGGAGGGTAGACCGCTGCACCGTCGACGGCTGCACGGTGCAGCCACAGGAAGGCGACTTCTACGGAGGCTGGATCACTCCCGAGGTCAGCGGCCCTTTCAAGGGAGGAGTCAAAACCCACGGCTGGTGACCGGACCAGGAGATGGTCTTGGAGCACATGCCACCGCAAGACCATGCCACTTGTGCGGCAGCCGCCCCGGCCCGTCCCCGCTCCCTGCGTCGACGAAGGCGGCCGGCGGGTGTTCTCCGCCCTCGCCCCCCACTTCGGCGGCGCGCCTGCTCACCGCGCTGCGCAGGCGCTTCCGGCCGCGGTGGCAGTGAGCTTATGTCCATGTGCCGCTGAACAATGCGTATTCGAGCAGGTCGGGGGAGGCATCGGAGGGCCAGCCGTCTGTCGCTGCCGCCTGGTGGGCGGCGGCGTGCATGAAGGACAGGTAGATCTTGTAGCGGTGGGGCGACCAGTCCTGGTCTCTCCAGACCCAGGCGGCGACCGCGCCGTCGGGGTCATGGCCCGTCTCCCGGCCGACCTCCTGGGCCAGGGAGCGCAGCCGCCGGGCCAGGACACGGTCGAGTATGAGCGGCTCGGGGCCGTTCGCCGGCTTGACCGTCTTGCCTGCGAAGTAGAGGAACTTGGTGAAGAAGGACGGTCCGAACCCGGGAATCCGGCCGCGGAGCCCCTCGTAGGACGCTACTGCGCCGTGCCTGCTCAACACGGTGACCGCATCGTCCAGGGCCTCGTCCAGGAGGTCCTCGGCGGCCAGGATCTTGTGGAGGGTGGTTGGTCCGCTGCCGCCGGGGAGCCGCTCTTTCCCTTCCCCCACACGTAGGTGGCGACCAATGCCTCTCGGAGCGTCTCGCGCGCCAGCGTGTTGGCGACCATCGACGTCACCTGCGCCCGGCTGACCCGGGCGTCCCCGGTGAAGGAGTGGGGAGCCAGTGCCGAAGGCCAGGGGGTGATCCCCGGCTGTGACGCAGCTCCTGTCGCCCCCGGGGGAGGCCGCCGTACCGTTGTCCGCCCCGCACACCCCCGCCCGGGCGCGCAGTGCCCGCGACCGGATCACCCACACCGGAACACCCAGGACAGGCGGGCATACGCACAGGACGGTCCACCATGCCCACCGCGCTCTCGCCCGTCATCGCCGCCTCCGCACGCTGGCTGCTGGCGGCCTTCCCCCCGGCCACCGGCCCGCTGAACCAGGCCCTGGCCGAAGCCCAGGCAGGACACGCGGCCACCATCGCCGCCGCCCTGCGCTACCCCACCGCGCTGGACGCCGAACTGCTGGACCTGCTCGGCCCCGGCGGCTCCGGCCGGCTGGACTTCGTCACCGGCGCCGACGCACCCCCACTGACGGACGCCACCCACGCCTGGCGCACCCAGGTCGACGAGACCGTCGTCAGCTGGGCGGCCTGCCTGCTGGCCGACGCCGACCTCGCCGCCCTGGCCGCCGCCTGCCTGGCCGCCACCCACCACGGCCCCGACAGCGTGGGCGACGCGCGCCGGCTGACCATCCCCAGCCCGCGCGACCACCGCGCGGCCCCCCTGCTGCGCCACCCGGACTTCCTCGGCCCGATCGCGGACCTCCACCGCGAGACCCTCCTCGGCCTCCTCGGCGCCGCCCCGGCCGCCACCGCCCCCGAACCCGGGTGACCACCGAGCCCGTACGACCACAGGCAGCCGGCCACCGTCGGGCCGCCGCGGCCCGTCGCGCTCAGGGCGCCTTGAACAGAGCCGGGAAACGCGGAGCGAGCCAGGGCTTGCGCCCCCGGACCAGGATGCGGCTCTGAGCGAGGGGACCCCACTGGCCCCGGCGCCCGAGCGCCATCAGGAGAAACGTGACCGGCTCGATGAGGATGGTGCAGTCCGTAACCGCTCCACACTCGATGGCAGGCCCCGACAGGCCGGACCACAACTCAGCCGGCAACGGACGCAAGCGGCACCTGCGGCAGCTTCATCGCCCCGGCCGGTGTGGGCCAGCGCCGAAAAGAGGTGTAGGTTCCCGCGACCCGTGTCATCTGCCGCACCTCTGACCTCGACGGTTCTTGGACTTCCCACGCCATGTCATGTGCTGGATTCCCAGCGCCGTGTCATTTTCCTGGCTCGCCCCGCCAGAAACGGCGACGCCGCCGCCCAAGAAGAGGTTCACCGGACGGTCAGAAGCTCCAGCTGTAGAGGCCGCCGCCCGTGGTCACCGCAGACGCCGCAAGTCGGGACACTGCCTGCAGGACCGCCAGCAGATCATCGTCGGTCATTTCCTCCCCGTCGGCGGACCTGAGCCTCGCGGTCCAGCGATCTGCCAGCTCCTCCAGCTCAACGGAGGTGGCGTCGGCCAATGCCCGGATCAACCGCGGCGGCAGAGCGAACACCTCAACACCATCGTTCAAGGGGGCGGTGACCCACTCCGGCCACGGCCATGCAAGGAGCTGCTCGATCGGCGGGAGCTCGGCCGCGGGCTCCTCGAAGTACATGTCCCACTCCGCGATGGCACTGTCCGGCTCTATGAAACGGCAGGTCACAGACTCAAACGCCGGACCAGGTCCCTGTCGGCGCGTCGCAGCGGCACTCTCGTCGTCCGGAGCGAGGAAGAACACGATGTCGTGGGCCATCTCAGAATGGTGGCAGCCTGCCGAGCTGAGTGCCGGCAACGGGTATTGCGACCAGTGGCTGAGCGGCTGGCGTGGTTGAAGGACGAGCTCGCGCGAAGGCCCGTGAAGGAGATCGTGGGGTTCCAGGCTTGCCTTGACCGTCTGTGCGAGCAGGCGTTCACCTGGGATCTTTGGGCTGCCGCCGAAAGGATCTTCGGCGGCTGGTGCTCGGATGACGGCTTCTGCTACTTCCGCCTGTGGGCAGTCGGTCTGGGCCAGGCCACGTTCGAGCGCGCTGTCCAGGATCCCGACACTCTGGCCGAAGCCCCTGAAGTAAGGCGCCTGGCCGACCGACCACGAGGTGAGTGGGGTGATCACTGGCCGGAGTGGGAGGAACTGGACTATGTCGCGGCCGAGGCCTACGAACAGGCGACCCAGGTGTCGGATGAGTTCGCCACCTTCTATGAGGCCGTGGACGCTCTCCAGAGTGACGACGAAGTGCTTCGAGACCCGCTCGGGAAGCGCTGGGACGTGCGAGATGAGGTCGAGGCGTCGCGTAGGCTGCCGCAGCTGAGTTCCAGGTTCCCGATCAGCACGAGGACGTCATCGCGATCCCGAAGGCGTCCTCCAGCGCGCACGTCGAGGAGAACAGAGCGGCTCTGGAGGTGGACCTGACCGCCGAGGACCTCGCGACCCTGGACCGGGCGTTCCCGCCGCCGGAGAGCAAACGGCCGCTGGAGATGCTGTGACCCCCCTGCAGCGCGCCCGACCGGCTCCGCCCGGAGCCGTGAGGTGTCTGCCTGCAGTACCAGCAGCGGCCGCAGGAGATGAAGGAGTAGACCACCACGCGATCGCCCGCCTTGTGCCGCTTCACCTGCGGTCCGGTCTCGACGACCTCGCCGACGAATTCGTGGCCGAGGATGTCACCGGCCCGCATGAACGGCATGGACCCGCCTAGCAGATGCAGGTCTGAGCCGCAGGTCACGGTCTGCGACACCTTGACGATCGCGACCTGGTCGTTGCGGATCGCGGGGTCGGGTGTCTGCTCGACGCGCAGGTCGTTGGTGCCCTGCCAGGTCAGTGCCTTCACAGCCGTCCCTCCCCTTGGGCCTTTTCGATCATCTTGTCCAGCGGGCGCCCGGTGACCGTGGGCCGGTTGGTCGACGGCCGGTCTGGGAGGAGGATCTCCCCCGTCTCGACCAGCGCCTTGGCCTGCCGCAGCGCGGTCCGCAGCTCAGACCGGGTCGTGCCCGGTCACCGGCTCGGCGGTGCCGCGCGGCCCGGCATGCTCCTTGTCGTGCAGCCGGCAGGCCAGTTCCGTCCCGCGTTCCCCGGGAGCGGGGCGCAGCTCGGTGGCGATCGCGTCGCCGAGTCGGGCGAGCGGCTCCGGCAGCTTCCCGCCGGACGCCACCTCCTCGGCAGACGCGCATACTGTCGTCACTGCCACCGCGGCTCGGTCTCCCCAGCGTGGGAGCTCCCGATCGGGTGGCTCCGCCGGGGCGGCGGGCCACTGAGACTGCGGCGCCCAGGGGCTCGGTTCCCATGCCGACCACGGTGGAGACCGCGCCGCCTGCTGTGAGCTTCTCACGACTTCGCTCCTTTCTGAACGGCGATGTCCCAGCCCCGTAGCCGCGTGGGTCCGCGGAATGTCCTGCGGGCGCTTGTGGGCAGCTCTCGCTGCCTAGCTAGGCACCGGAGACCGGGCGGCCGGCATGGGCGAACTGCTCGACGATGGCGGCGCAGAAGGCCGGCAGGTCCGCGGGCGACCGGCTCGAGGTGAACTGGCCGTCGATGACAACCTCCTCGTCGACGACCTCGGCTCCTGCATTACGCAGATCCGTGCGGATGCTCGGCCACGAGGTGAGGCGGCGTCCGCGCACGACATCGGCCTCCACCAGGGTCCACGGGCCGTGGCAGAGCGTGGCCACGGGCTTCCCCGAGTTCACGAAGGCCTTGACGAAGCCGACGGCGTCCTTGTTGACACGGAGCTGGTCGGGGTTCATGGTGCCGCCGGGCAGCAGCAGGGCGTCGTAGTCGTCGGCGGAGGCGTCCGAGACGAGCCGGTCGACGGGGAAGGTCCCTGCGGAGTTTAGGTCCCACTGGCGGGCCTGGATTTCGCCGGGATGGATGGAGAGGACCTCTGTCTCTGCCCCGGCGCCGTGCAGGGCGCCACGCGGCTGCTCGAGCTCGACGCGCTCGACGCCGTCGGCCGCCAGGATCGCGACCTTCCGACCGCGGAGTTCGTGTGCCATCGTACTCATCCCTTCAGTAAGAGGCTGGTGCGGGCTGCCGCCCGGTCGCAGCGTGGACGTGACGCGCGCCATGGGCTTGACGGATGTCATCACCAGCGAATCCATGGCTTGACTTCAGAAGCGGGTGCAGATCCGGCCTGCCGAGTACGCGCGCGTCAAGCGGGTCCGCCGTCCGCCCTACCGGGCCGGACGCCGTTCGTCGGCCGGCGATGTCCGGGGGAGCAGGCGGACGGCGGCCCAGAGGGTCCTTACTGTTTGTGGCCGTTGCCGTGTCCGTTGGGATGCAGGGCGACCTTGGTCCGCGTCCGGTACGTCCTTCGCCGTGACCGTTCGCGGTCCTTCATATACCGCTGCTTTCCGGATGACTTCCCTCCGTGGCGCGGTATGACCGCGGCACGGCGATGATGAGACGGCGCAAAAAGCCCGACTCTCGGAAGCTGCTAGACGAGGTCCGTGGCTCCGGCACGCCCCTGCGGGCCGCTCACCCGGATCAGATGGAACGGTGGTTCCGCCGCCGGCCCGCCAGGCGGAGCTTCGGCGCTCCGGCGGCGTACCGTGCGGGTCCCCGTCGGCCTCCGACGCGAAACAACCACGCACCGATCGATCAGGTCATTCAAGCGAAACTGCCTAGTTCAACGGGCGTGGGCTGGTCTGAACGACCGCCGGGTGCAGCCCGTACCACCGGCACGCCGGCCAGCGGTGAGCGGCGATGCCGGCACGCGCACCCGGGAACCATTTACACCGGTATCGGTTCACTTCGAGCGCTGGTCACCGTGGTCGTCGTGGAGCGTGTCGCGACGTTCCTGTTCGCGCTTGGAGAAGGCGGCTGCCCGGATCGCCTCCCCACTCTCGAAGCCGGATCCCAGCGCCCCGCCCACGGTGGCGATCGAAGTGATGAACCAGGACAATGTCCAGTACACCGTGGCGTGCAGCGGGGATCGTGTCATGGAAGCGAACACCCGGTCGTTGAGGATGAACAGCGCCGACACCAAGTTGATGACGATCAAGCCTCCGTAGCAGACGATTACCCCGATACCCACGGTCATGACCGTCGAGGCGTTGTAGAGGCTCGTCCTCTTCTTCTCCTCCGGGGAGGGGTCTGTTGGTCGATGCCACAGGTGCGAGTCCACGATCAGCCAGCCGATCATGAGCGTGACAGATCCGACCGTGGCGATCACGAGGCGCAGAGTGCTCAGGGACGTGGCCAGGTTCCAGATGGTGGAGTTCACGGTGGCGATGGCTCCCGTGGCGAGTGCGGCCGCCAGGGCTTTCGACAGACCCGGGATCAAGCGCCATGGCCGGTTGGCGCGGACCATACCGCTGAGCACCCTCAGGTAACCGCGCGGCCCGCTGACGACGTACCGGAGATCAGCGGTCTCCTCCTCACCGACCTGGGCCCGGTGAACAGGCGCGAGACGACTGACGAAGCGTCCCAGCGGCTGATTCCGCGGAGCTCCCTCAGCCTCGGCGGCTCGCGGACCCGCCAGGCTGAGCACGGCTTCTTCCACGGCCCGCCGCGCTCTTGTCTGAAGACGCAGGCCCCCCAGCGGAGGAAGGGACAGCAGCGCCAAGCCGTGTTCGTGGCTCAGATCCACCACGAGCTTGTGCCCGTGGGAGTGCAGCGGCAGGTCGGTGAGGGCGACGACGATGTCCCAGTTCTCCCCACTTTTGCGGTCCATGATCCGGCGTATCAAGGTGGGCGGGTCCTCGGTCCCTGCGGTGAAGGGCTCACTGACCACCTCGACGTCGAACCGGCGCCCCTGACCCGACTTTTCGGCGAGCCGAGCGGGAAGTGTCCGGGCCATGCGCCGCGCGATCTGCGTCGGCGCGTCCGGATCCGCCAGGAGAGTTACGACCGTAACGCTCTGAGACGACACCTGCATCACCGGACCTCTCTCATCGGCTGCCCCCTCTTCTTCGGGTCCTGCAAGAGGGCCGCTGGCCTCCGGACCCGGCATGGCTGCTGCCCGCCCATCAGAGTGAGGTCGGTGACCGTCTCCGCAGAGCGCTGCTTGGCGCGATGGCTGCAGCGGCAGCGGTTGGAAGCTCAAAGCCGCTTCCCACCCCGACAGCCGAGTGCCGGCCGTCGGCGTGAACGCCCTGGTTGCTCGGCCGGGTGACTGGCACCGGCGAGTCAGAACCGGTCCGGTGGGTGCATCGTCTGGCCGTGTGTAGGGCCATTCAGTGATGACCGGCCGGTTCCTCCAGGCCGATTCCGCCACGCCCAGCGCCTCCTCGGTGGTGTAGCCGAACGCATCCCCGGCCTGCGGACTCCAGAACACGATCCGCACACTGCTGTCCAGCACCACCGCGGACACACGAGGGACCGCCCCTCCATGCTGCTCCTGCGAACCGGCTGTCGCACGAACCGGCAAGAACCGTTCGTCACAGCCCCGCCTGGCTGCCGCGCCCTGTGCCGCTCTGGTCGCCCTGAAGGGTTGAATGCCAGGGGTGGTAAGGCATGCACTGGTGGGAAGGCGCCGGTCGTCGTGCAGGTCATCAGGTCGTGCAGAGCGGGCGCGCGCGAGGGCCGGGGGGCAGACTGGTGGTATGGCTACGCCTGGTCCAGCAGGTGCGCCGGTTGCCACCGCGGCCGCAGAGCGCCGCAGTGGCCCGACGGTTCCTGGGCAACGTACTGGACGGCGTGGCCTCGGACGTGGTGGACACTGCGCAGCTGCTGGTCAGCGAATTGGTGACCAACGCGGTGATGCACGCGCACACTGAGGTGGAAGTGCGGGCCTGACTTCGGACGGAAGGGTGCACGTCCACGTCAGCGATCAGAAACCGAACCGCGTCCTGCCGCGCCCCTTGGCGCGACGGTGACCGTGGAGCTGGTTGATCTGCCCGGAGCGCTGCACGCGGCGGCCCAGCAGCACCGCGAAGCACTGCTGCGTGAATCCCTGCTGGCGGCGTCTGCGGGCGACCTGCCTTCTCTCCCGCTGGAAGACTTGCTGACCGCGCACGACACCAACCACCTCGTCAGTGCACGTCTGGCCCCCGTGTCCGAGCCTCATATCCGCGGGGACCTGCGCACAGTACACGTGCAGATGCCCGCCGACGCACAGGAAGCCGTACTCACCCTGGACCGGATGCTCGACGCAGCCAACGAAGCGGCCAGCCAGGGACGGCTGTTGACCCGGCCGGCTCTGCCGCAGATCCGCGCCGCCACCCGCTGGCTCCTCGGCCAGATAACCGGCCAGCTCGCCGGACAAGACCCGACCGCCTGGACCGCGGCCCCCCGCGAGCCCAGCACCACACCCCCGAGCTGGCTTCCTGGGACCCCGGTCGTCTGCAGGCCAGCAGCACCCCGACCATCGCGGCCGACGACGGCAACAGGATCATCGCCGCGAACGCGGCAGCAGCAGAACTCCTGGGCTGGCAACCGGGCGACCTCATCGGACAACGGATCACCGCGATCATCCCGGAACACCTGCGCGAACGCCACATCGCCGCCTTCACGTCCCTGCTGCTCACCGGAGAGCCGCACATCCTCGGCTGCCCGGTGACCATGCCGGCCCTCCACCACGACGGCAGACTGGTCTAGATCAGCCTGTGCATCCAGACACAAGAGGCAACCGACGGCCGCAGCGTGTTCGTCGCCCGCCTCACCGGACAGGAACGCCACGAAAGCGGAGTTCCCCGGGCGACGTAGTGGGCCGCCTTGAGCGAGCCGGACCGCGTCGCGCAGCGGGCGGCGCGTGCGGTCGGCCGGATCGGCAGGTTGTCCAGCGGGCCGACTATGCACTGGACCGGCAGGTCGCCGACCGAATCCGCCCACCGAAGCGATGGCCGCGGCCCTACCGAAGGACGACGGACCCGCGAAGGTGGCCCGGGCCGGAGTCCGCAAAGCCCGCCGCCGTCTCGTCGAGATCGAGGCCGCCGGCCTGTTCGGTGAGGTGGCGCGGGTGAAGCGGCTGGCCCGGTCCGTGGTGTCCCTGTGCGACCACTACGACACCCTCTCGGGGGTGCGGATGTGCCTGGTCTGTGACAAGCCGATCGAGGGCGGCGATCCGTGGGAGCCGTACGGCCAGGTCAGCCCGTCCGGCGGCGCCACCTGGTCCGGCCGCGTCGCACAAGGCCTGCGCCAACACAGTGCGCCGTCACTGACGAGCGCCCGCCCGTGACGCCAGTAGTCGACCTCGTCGCCCCGCGGGGCGTGACGGGTGGAGAAGGACGTCAGGCGCGGCAGCGCCAACCCGTCCTGAGCCATGGCCATGCTCTCCTCTTGACTGCTCCGCGCCCTGCCCGAGGCTCACGGCGTCCTGTCCCAGCGTACGCCGCAGGGATCTTCCCGGGCCTTTCGCCGACCGATGCGTCGGCAAGGCAGGGGTCCGGCCCGCAGCCTCCCCGAAGGCGGACAGCGGGCCGGGGAGGGCGGGCCTCAGGCGGGAATGAGGCCGTGGGGGTTGATGATGAACTTCTCGGCCACTCCCGTGTCGAAGGTCGCGTAGGCCTCGGGGGCGTCGTCGAGGCTGATCACCTTCGTGTTGAGCATGGCGCTCAAGTAGGGCATGCGGTCCCACAGGATCGCCATCATCAGCTCGCGGTTGTAGTGCATGATCGGGGCCTGCCCGGCGGTGATCCGCGGCGACTTGATCCAGGCCTTGCCGAAGTCGATCGGGTACGTTCCCTCTTGCTCGGCCTTCGACTTCGCGAGCGGGTCGGGGCCGTAGACGCCGATGACGCCGGTGGCTCCGCCCGCGCGGGTGGCGTCGATCACCTGATTGATCGCGTAGGCCGGGTCCATGTCCTCGGCCTCGCGGCCGATGCCATGTGCCTCGGTGCCGACGTAGTCGACTGCGCAGTCGACCATGGGTTCGCCCAGGATGGCCTCGATCTGGTCGGTGAGCGCTGCGTCCTGGCTCAGGTCGATCGTCTCGCAGCCGTTCTTCTTCACCAGCTCCAGGCGGTCCTTGTTGTAGTCGCCGACGATGATGCAGGACGCCCCGAGGAGGCGCGCCGCTGCTGCGCCGCAGCGGCCGACCGGGCCGGCGCCGGCGATGTACACGCTCGAGCCCGGCTTGGCACCGGCCTCCATGAGACCGTGGAACGCGGTGGGCAGGATGTCCGAGAGTAGCGCCAGGTCACGGATCTTCGCCATGGCCTGGTCCCTGTCCGGGAAGCGCAGGAGCTGGAAGTCGGCGTACGGGACGAACAGGTACTCGGCCTGGCCGCCGGTCCAGTCGCCCAGGTTGAAGCCGTACGCTCCGCAGGACACCTTGGGGTTCGTGTTCTCGCAGACGTCGGTCCGGCGCGCCCTGCAGTTGCGGCATCGGCCGCAGGCGACGTTGAACGGGACGGAGACGAGGTCGCCCTCACTGAGGAACTCGACGTCGGGGCCGACCTCGATGACCTCCCCGGTCATCTCGTGCCCCATCACCATGCCCTGGGGCACCGGGAAGGACCCGCGGTAGATGTGCAGGTCGCTACCGCAGATGTTGGTGGCGACGATCCTGAGGATGACTCCGTGCGGGGCCTTCTTCCCGTTCGGCATCTCAAGCTTCGGGAAGTCGAGAGACTCAACGCGCATTTCCTTCGGGTTCTGGAAGGTGACGGCGCGGTTGCTGCTTGCCATGACGAGCTCCTCTGCTGATCCGGGGGACTCGCCCGCCGGAGTGTCGAGGTCATTTGGGTGGCTTTGTGACCTCGGTCACTCTCAACGTAGGGCTGCACCCAACGTATGCACGTCAGCGCCACACCCTCTATGCCCTGCGTGCCAACGCACTAACGCTGCGCGCCACGCTCCCGGCCAAGCACGTCATCTCTATCTGCGCAGGTCCGCGCGTTGTTAGCTTTGAGGCATGATCGACGCAGCAGCGCCCGCTCCCCAGGAGCCCTCACCCGTCCAGGCCGACGTCCGGGTGATGGGCGCTCGCGAGCACAATCTCAGGGACATGGAAGATCGAGCGCGTGCGCGCTTTCTCCGGAGACCCAAGCGCCGCCCACCTCTCCTTCGAAATGGCGCTCCGCGAGAAGGAGTCCTTCAACGACGACTATGAACTGGAGACGCCCGCACTCCTCGGTATGCCGCTGCTCCATGACCAGGTGCGGTTCTGCACCGAGGCCACGGAGTCAGCGGACGTCCACTGATTATCGAAGCCACGGTTCCGCTGATGCCCCCAGCGCCCTGCTGAGGGCGTCAGCGTGCCCTAGCCCTAGACAGGCGCGGCCGGGGCGAAGTCGTGCCCCATACGCACGACTTCGGAGGGACCGCATCGCTTGTGGACGTACACGACGTGGGTGAAGGACCCGCCCGTGCGAAGCACCAGATTCACCCTGCCCGTCAACATCGCGCGGCAGGTACCGAGAGTGGTCAGAGAGTGCGAGCATCGGGGGCGGAGGCGGCCACGCCGGGCCGACCAGCCGCGTCCGGTCTTCAGGGAAGTTTGTGGGCGAGAACGTCGAGTCGCTCGATGGAAGGCGGCTGGGAGAACAGATCGCTGGCTCGTTCCATCAGGGCCTTGCCCAGTCGGCCGTTGAGGTGGGTCTGACGTGCGGAGTCGGTGGGGAAGGCGTCGAAGATCGCGAAGGCGGTCGCGCTCAGGCGCACGGCGAACCAGGCGACGGTGTCGGGCTCCTCCTGCACGAGGTCAAGGCCCTTGCGGAGAAAGTCGGCGACCTCTTCCTCCTTGCCGGGCTTGGCCTCGATGTATACGTACAGCCCGACCTTGACGTCTGCCATGAGGGGACTCCTTTCGGTGCTCGGCCGCCCGTAGCGCCCGGGCACTGCCGTGACCGGTTTGCATAGAACGGGCCTATTGTAGGTGTACTACTATGCCTTTGCGCATATTTGCCTCCCGCTGACAGGTCGAATCACCCTCACCGCGCCGCAGCACCCGCAACGTGCGGGCCGGACGTACGGCTCAGGCGGCACCCACAGACGCACGGAGCTCCGGCAGCCGAAAAAGTCTTTGTTATCAACGTGGGAGCTATGGCCCCCACCACTGCCTCCACCGGTGCGACCACAGACCCGACCTCAGCCCCAACCGGCGCACCGCCAGCTCTATTGAGGCGCCTCGAGGTTCAGCGGCCGCGCGTTGGCCGGGCGGCCGCCTTGTAGTGTCTGGCCCCTTCTCTCCCAGTTCGCGGGAGGCTCGTACAGATGTCAGATCAGCACGCGGCGACCCTGTTGACGGCCGCAGCGGTCGTTGCCGCGATCCTTATCGCCCGGGCAGCAGTCCTGCGGGGTGCCGGCCGAAGCCGCGACGCCCGCGCGCTTCACCCTCCTCGCCGCGTCGTCGAGCCCGCTGTTGGAACCCGTCGGCCGGCCGCCGCGTCGCCGGACGAGACCGCTCGCGGGCTTCGATGGTGACGTCGACCGTGCCGTCGTACTTCTTGAGGGCATCGGCGGTTCAGAGCCCGATCGACTACGAACACGACTACTGGGCCAGCCTCGGTGAGGGGCTGGCTGCATAGGAAGGTCTCCACGATTCGAGGGGATTGGCAGGTCTCCGTGGGACTGGCGGAGTAGGAATCGCGTGGTCACGCGCTCAGGGGGTAACGGATCTACCAGGAGATCCCGGAAGGGCCGTCGGCTGGAAGGGCTGCCACGTGGAACGCGCCGACTGGCTGCTCACCCCCGCTCAGCGGGGGAATCCCGCGTCGCGGGTGGACCGCCGTCATGCTGACGGTGCGGCGTGGTCCACGGGCAACGACGTCCGCCCCCTGGTACACGGGGCGGTGTACTTCGCCGAGCTGCTCGCGGCCGTGCGGGCGCAGCGGGCCGGCGACATATTGATGTTCACGGACTGGCGGGGTGACCCTGACGAGCTGCTGGATGGTCCGAACAGCGCTATCGGCGACGTGTTGTGCGACGCCGCACGCCGGGGTGTCGTCGTGAAGGGGCTGGTGTGGCGCTCGCACCTGGATCGGTTCCAGTTCAGCGAACAGGAGAACTATCACCTGGGGGAGGAGATCGAGGAGGCGGGAGGGGAGTGCCTGCTCGACATGCGGGTGCGGCCGGGTGGCTCGCACCATCAAAAGTTCGTGGTGCTGCGCCACCCGGGTCGGCCCGAGCGGGACGTCGCCTTCGTCGGCGGGATCGATCTGTGCCACAGCCGTCGGGACGACGCCGTCCATCAAGGTGACCCGCAGGCGCAACGCATCGCCGATGCCTACGGTTCCCGTCCGCCCTGGCATGACGTCCAGCTGGCGGTGCGCGGTCCCGCCGTGGGCGATGTCGAGGCCACGTTCCGTGAGCGGTGGACGGACCCGGCTCCGCTCAGTCGAAGCCCGCGCAGCCGGTTGCGGGCGGCACTCCGGGGCGAGGACACCCAGGCGGATCCGCTCCCGGTACAGCAACCCGACCCGGGCCCCCGCGGTTCCCACACGGTCCAGATCCTGCGCACCTACCCGAACCGCCTCAGGGGCTATCCGTTCGCTCCCGACGGTGAACGCAGCATCGCCCGCGCCTACATGAAGTCCCTGCGGCGGGCACGCCGGCTGATCTACCTAGAGGACCAGTACTTGTGGTCAGAGAGTGCCGTCCAGCCGTTCGCTCAGGCTCTCGCAGATCATCCGGGCCTGCGGATGATCGCCGTCCTGCCGCCACTGCCGGACCAAGAAGGGCGGATCAGCACACCGATGAATCTGCTGGGCCGGATCCGCGCCCTGGAAGTCCTGCGACGGGGCGGCGGTGACCGGGTGGCCGTCTACAGCCTGGAGAATCACGCCGGGACGCCCGTGTACGTCCATGCCAAGGTCTGTGTCATCGACGATGTCTGGGCCTCGGTCGGTTCCGACAACGTCAACCGGCGCTCCTGGACCCACGATTCGGAGCTCAGCTGCGCTGTCCTCGACGAGACCCGTGACCCCCGTGAACCGATGGACCCCGGCGGTCTGGGTGACGGCGCCCGCGTCTTCGCGCGCGAGCTGCGGTTGTCGTTGAATCTCGAACACCTTGACCGTGACGGGGACGGGGAAGCGGCTGCACTCTGCGACCCGGGCCGCGCCTTTGCGGCCTACGCCGACTCGGCCGCCGCTCTGGACGCGTGGCACGACGGCGGCCGTCACGGTCCACGACCGTCGGGACGGCTGCGCACCTATCACCCGCCGCATCTGTCCCGCATCACACGGGCCCTGACCGACCCGCTCTACCGGGTCGTCGCCGATCCCGACGGCCGACCGCGCTCCCTGCGTCGGCAGGGTGCCTACTGACAGTCTTTCGGAGGTGGACCAGGCAGGATAAGCCAGGCATACCCCAGTCCAGAACCCCTGGCGGGGGAATGGCGACTGTCCAACTGGCAGCCGTGGCAGATGATGGTCCTCCGCAGGTGCAGCGGTCCGCTGGCATTTCGCCGGCTACGGCGTTCCGGCTGCGCAGGCATTCGAGGGCGTCTTCGGGCGTCGCCCGTGCAGCAAACACTCGAGTTTCGCCGTTTTCGCAGGGTCACTCTGGCGGTTGTAGCTGCTGGTATTTGGGTCCTGTGGTCTTGGCGGCGGCCATAGGGTGAGGCTGTGGATGAGCTTGTAGAACAGGTACGGCAACTGGACCAGCAGGGTCGGTCAGCGAAGGCGATCGCCAGAACGCTGGGGGTGAGTGTCAGGGATGTCGTCGGGGTGCTCAACGGCGCTGTGCAGGTCTCGGTGTCGGGCCGCGGCGAGCCGCGTTGCTGGGTGAACGCCGGCTGGAGCCGCAGTGTGGATCTTGAGGGTGCGCCGCAGTGGACAAGCCTTGACCCGGGGGCTTCCGACGCCGAGGAGGTACGCGGCCTTGTCGCCGTGCTCGTCGCCGCGGACAGCGCGCGCTCCGCGAAGGCCCAGGTTGCCGGGTTCCTGCTGGATGTGTGGTGCCTCGGGGTGAAGAACGCGCTGCCTCCGGAGCCGATGGCTCCAAGTCAGCTGGCTGCGCACCGGCACGTCTACTTCAGTGCCTTCGAGGGGCATGTGCAGGTTCCCGCCGAGCTTGTCCGTGCCCTGGTGTTCGGCGCCGCCGACTACGCCCGCGAGCTCGGGTTCGCTCCCGAGGCGGACTTCGATGCCGCCGCCGTTGTGCTCGGTGAGCCAGCCGGCCCCAGCCCGATCCGCTTCGGTCGTGATGGCAAGCCGTTCTACGTCAACGGGCCCTACGACGATCCCGAGGCGATCATGCGGACCTTGCGGCACGCCGTCGGCGACGACGGCTTCCACTACACCCTCGCCTTCCCCGAGTAGCCGCGGCGGCGTCGGCCCTTCCGGGCGCGCGGGTAACCGTCCGGGGTGCGTGAGCCGGCAGACGATCACCCCGGCGGGTGACGGGCCGGCTGGTTCGGGCTGTCCGCAGGCCGGACGGCGCCAGCATCGGCGGTGTGGCGACCACGCCGGGAGGGGATCCGCCGATGCTTGCGAGTCCGCCGGTACCGGCGTCCTTGCTGGCCGTGTTGGAGACGCTGCGTGTGTTCACCGCGCCGAGCTTCGAGACCTTCACCGCGATGGTGACTGGGTTGGTCGCGCAGACCGGGGCCGGCACGGTGACTGGGATGCTGACGGGGGCGGGTCTGGCCCGCGCCTGGCCGCACGAGGGGGCCCACTCCTTCTTCTCCCGGGCGAGCTGGAACGTCGAGATCCTGGGGCTCGCGCTGGCGCACCTGATCGTAAGGACGTTGCTGCCACACGGCGCGGCGGTGACGGTCGCGGTGGACGACACGCTGTTCAAGCGGCGCGGGAAGAAGGTGTTCGGCGCCGCGTGGCAGCGCGGCGGCCGGTGCCAAGCCGGTCGGGCGGGGGACGTGCTTCGTGGTGATCGGGATCGTCGTGGAGCTGCCGTTCCTCACCCGGCCGGTGTGCCTGCCTGTGGCAGCCCGGCTGTGGCGGCCGAAGGCCGGGCCGTCGAAGGTCGAACTCGCTGCGTCGATGGTCCGGTTGCTGGCCGTGTGCCTGGACCGGCGACTACATGTCGTGGCTGACGCCGCGTATCACAGCAAAGCCTTGCGCCACCTGCCCGAGGCGATCACCGTCACCACCCGGCTGCCGGCCAACGCCGTCCTGTTCGACCTCGCGCCGCCGCCGACCGGCAGACGCGGCCGCCCCCGCCTCAAAGGCGCCCGGCTGGGCACGCCCGCCGACCTCGCGGCGAC
>NZ_JBSGDB010000095.1:0-22565 GCF_053602155.1 Streptomyces sp. NPDC004561 | reverse complement strand
CACCCGCCTGGCCCGCAGTGGGCCGCATCAGGAACGTGTACGCACGGATCATCCAGCCCACCCCCCTCGGTCCTTGTCGTCAACGTAGTGCAGGCAACTGACAACGCAGCGAACTTTGGCGCTGCGCGCCTCCGGCACGAGGATGCGTTTCCCTCCCCGGCTGAAGCCGGGGATACCCACGCAAGATCAACGGATGGGAGTGGCTGGAGCGGGAGTTGAAGCGGGGCCCGCTCGCGCACGGCTGGGACGGCGAGTTCCACCGCGAGTTCAATCTGAGTTACGGCCGCCGACAAGGCCCGGTTCGACGGGCGGTGTCATCCATACTTTCTCCTGGCAGACGTTCAGCGGGAGGCGCTTGCCGTGGGTATCGGTCAAGGGGACCAGCACGGCGTCATCGCGTGGATCGGCGTGCGGTGGGAGAGCCTGTAGCGCGCTCGTCTCGGGCGGCAGATAGCAGTTTCCCATCGGATCCCGAGCTTCGCTGTAGCGCAGGTTGACCCGTACTGAGCGTCCAGGGGCAAGCGTCCATCGCGGGCCGGCGCCTGGTGTGGTCGGTGAGGCGATGGTGTCCTCCGCCTTGCCGTTGAAGACGCGGACCCAGGGATAGCCATCGAAGGTGCATGTGTGGCGTGCGGTGTTGGTCGCGGTGAGCTGGGCCACAGCGAGTTGGCTGGACGTCTTGTTCACGGGTTCGCCGAGGCGGGTGAGAGTCCACTTCAGTTGCGCGGTAAGGCACTTCTTGGGGGCCTTCTTTCCCCCTGCCTGTGAGGTGGTGGATGCACCGCTGCTGGTGGCGGCGTGCGGCTGATCGGATTCCCGGGTGGTGCAGGCGGTCATGGCCAGCACCATGCCGACCGCGACTGTTGCGCCGGCTATCGCATGCTTGTTCATTGCCTACGTCTCTCCGTCCGCCGAGTTCGGTGATCTCGGCGACGCTTTCGTGTCCGCGTGGTGGTGGGACTGCTCGCCGTGCGCGGCGCCATCGCCTCGGTTCCGTCACCGGAAGCCCTCGTAGTTCGCGAAAACGGTGCGGGCTTGAAATCCGGAGACAGGGGCCTTTGCGTCTTCGGGTATGAGGATGCTGCCGAGGGCTTCCCCGTTCCCCGATGTGCTCTCCTGCGCGACGTGATCAGGCAGACGGTGGCAGACTGCGGCACATCGAAGCTCCGGTGCTTCAGGGCGACTTGTCGAGGTCACCCGGTCGACCGGAGCTTCGTTGCGTTGGGTATGGAGACGTCGGGGCATCGTGGCGCTGCTGTGAACAGCAACACCTACTTGGTCGCCGGGACTTTGGAATGTGCCGGATGACGCTGAAGACGATCCGGGAGGGCAGTACGGGCGGGCCGCAGAACGCCGTCCTCGCCTCGCACCTGGATCCGGATGGTGTCCCGGAGGACCTCGTCGGCAAGGCGGACCGCCGCTTCGCTGGTAGCCGCAGTAACGGCCACCAGCCCCAGACGGTCCCAGGAATCCTCGACCGGGCGGACCGTGTCGCCCGGCTTCACCCACATCTGGGCCGTCAGGACACCCGGCTGCGATCGCGCAACCTCTACTCCTGTTATGGATTCCACCCGTCCCGGGCCGCCGACAAGGAAGCGAACGGCGGCAGCGCTGTGCGCCCGCGGCGGCCGGGAGATCTCGGGCACCAGCCTGAACGGCCAGCCGAGCGCGTAGGTTTCCAGATCGAATCCGTAGGCACCGCGCACGAGTTCATTGATGGCGCCGCCGCCGAAACGGTTGTGCGACTCTATGACCACCGGCCCTCGCTCGCTGAGCCTGAACTCGGTGTGTGCGGGCCCGTCTCGCAGCTCCATGGCATCGAGGAACCGGCTCACGGCGTCAAGCACGCCGGCTTGGGCGGCGCTGTCCAACTGGGCGGGCATGGCGTGGGAGAAGGCCGCGAAGCTATCGGCGGCGAGATGCGTCTCGGTGATTCCGATCACCACGTGACGGCCGGCGAAGCTGAAGGATTCCGCGCTGAATTGAGGCCCGTCGACGTATTCTTCCATCATGAAGCCATTGACGGAGAATGGCATGTTCGTGCGGGCCATGGGATGCCCGTTCAGCGCGCTCACCGTGTCCCACGCCGTGTCCGCCGCTTCGGGGCCGGTCACCCGGAACACCCCGTAACTTCCCGTGCCGTTCGTTGGTTTGACGACGAACGGATAACCGTGCCGGTCGGCGAAATCGTCGAGGTCGCGTCGCTTCGCCAGCGGCGCCGCGGCGGCGGTGGCCGCTCCGTTGCCGGCCGCGACCAGGCGGCGGCGCATGGCCAGTTTGTCCCTGAAGCGCCTGGCCGCCTCGAGCCCGGTGCCGCCCAGACCGAACAGATCGTTGAGCAAGCCCGCGCCTTCCAGGCCGGGCTCCGTGAGGGAGACGACGGCGGTGAATCCCGTTGTGCTCCACAGCTCACGGGCCGCCGTTTCCAGCGCGGTCAGATCCGTATAGTCCACGACCCGGACGACGTCGGCCAGTTCGCACGGTGCCTCCGCAAGTTTCTGGGGATGCTGAAGCACGAGAACATGCAGGCCCAGGTCCTTTGCCTTCCTCACCGTACGGTCAGTGGCGCCGACGAGGAGCACCGTCGAATCCGCTTGCACGCTTCCTCCGCTTCTTCCGGGGCGACGATGAGATGGGGAGAGACAGGCCGGCCGGTCAGGGCATCCACGCCATCTTGGGCAGTGCATCATGCGATCTCGGTGACGCTGTCGCGGCTACCACATGAGTGTCGGCGGGTACATCCGTCAGGACGAGGGCCTGTGCCCCGATCACTGCTCTGTCGCCGACAACCACCGGTCCGAGGACAGTGGCGCCGGCGCCCAGTACGGAACCGCTGCCGATCACCGGGTGGCGCCGTTCTCCGGGCAGCCTGCGGTTGTCCCGCCACCAGCCGACTGCTCCGAGGGTGACCTGGTGATAAATGGTGACGTCGTCGCCCACCACTGCCGTTTCGCCGATCACAACGGCCGCACCATGGTCGATCAGCACTCTGCGGCCCAGCGTGGCACCCGGATGGATCTCCGTACCGGTGAGCGCCCGGGCAAACGTCATCAGGGCGCGCGCGGTCAGCCGAGCACCTCGTTTGTGGAGCAGGTGCGCCACGCGGTGGACGCACAGGGCGGGCAGTGCCGGATGCAGCAGGGCTTCCGCGCGCGTTTGTATGGACGGGTCACGCTCGATGATGGTGCGGATGTCCTCGGTGAAAAGGCGGATCAGATCCGTCGGCGCGTAGTGCTGTGGCAGGTCGGGCTTCCGGGTGGGATCCGGCCGCCTGCGTTCAGCCATGAGCCTGGTGGCGAGGACGAAGCCCGCCTGCGCGTCGGCATCGTGCCGGGACGGATCCCGGCGGGATCGTCGTCGCCTGTTCATCGTGTCCTCCCGGCCGTGTGTCAGGAACCGTCGACGGGGTTACGCTGCGGAGGCCGGGACGGCCCACCGAGTGATCTCGTGGAGCGCTGCGTCCTTGCGCCCGCGCAGACTCATGGCGGTATTGCGTACGAGCGACTGGACCTTGCCCGTTCCCTGGTCCAGCAGGCCCTGGCGGCGGGAGAGGAGTACCACCCGAGCGGTGCGTTCCGCGCGTTGGCGCTGGTAGGCGCGAAGCGCGGTACCGAAGTCGCCACGACCGCCGTTCACGACGTGCGTGCGCAGCTCCGAGGCGAGGACGACGGCGTCTTCGAGCGCCATGTTCGCCGCTTGTCCGAGGGCCGGGGCCATGGGATGTGCCGCGTCGCCGAGCAGGACCACGCGGCCGTCCACCCACCGCGACACGGGGTCACGATCGTGGACGTCCGTGACCGCGACATCGGCGGGGTCGCTGCTGGTGATCAGCCGCACGATCGGGGCGGGCCATCCGGCGATCAGCTCCGCCAGCCGTCGTTGCGCCGCCTGCGGGCCGAGCTGCCGCCAGGTTCCGGGTGGAGCGGTGATCTTGGCCGTCCAGTAGAGCGTGCCATCGGCAACCGGAGCGGCGAATATCTGAACGCCGTTCCCGTTGGCCACGAAGCCCTGGGGCCACGGCCAGCTGCCCGCCGTGTGCCCGCGCACCGATGTGTAACCGCAGTACCGGGGCGGTCCGTCTGCGAGCATCTGCCCGCGCACGGCCGACCAGATCCCGTCCGCGGCCACCAGCAGGTCCGTGGAGTGGGTGCTGCCGTCGGACAATCGCAAGGAGACCGGGCCGCGATCCGTCGCGTAGTCGCACACCACCGTGCCCATCCGGACCTCGACACCGGCGCAGGAGACGTCGTCGATCAGCGCTTCCTGTACGGCTGTGCGCAGGATGGAGATCGACGGAGTTCCGTCGGGCCAACCCAGTCGGCCGATCTTCTCTCGCGCGAGGATCCGGCCGGAGGCGCTGAGCAGCACCCGCTCCTCATCCGGCCGGATCACATGCCCGGATTCGCGGATGCGCCGGCCGAGCCGACTGCTGATGGCGTCTGCGGCGGCAACGCCGTTCGGGTAGAGCATCAGGCCTGAGCCCGCGGGCTCGAAGCTCGGTGCGCGTTCGAGGACCGTCACCTCGAGGCCACAACGTGCGAGTGCCGCCGCTGCGGCCAGCCCGCCGATGCCACCACCCACGACGGTCGCGGTGAACCGCTTGGCCGTCATGGCCGCGCCGCCAGGCCCGCCGGATTGTCGGTGCTCCTGTCATCCATGACTACAAGGATGTTGGATCCGGGCCGTTCATCCATCTCTGATATTGCTCAGCCGAGTGGCGCACGCGAGGTGGCGAGGACGCGCGGACCGCGGTGGTGGGTACGAACCCGGTTCAGGGCGCGGACCTGTTCGTCGGGTCGGAGACTCCTCACGGCCTTGGAGCTGCCGGTCGACCCGTAGGGCGACGTCCTCGGGCTTCGGGTCGCCGAGTCCGACCAGCGCGGGGTCGGTGTCCGCGCGTGGGCACGCAGGCCGGCGAGGTCGGTCGCCTCAAGGCCGTCGACGTCGGGCGTCTCGCCGCGCCGGCGCTGTGTGGTCACCAGGAGCGAGCCGTCCAACAGGGCGTCGACATGGGTGAGTTGGGCGCTCCAGTGTTCCTGGTCGCGGCGGATGGGAACCGGGGAGCACGCGGTCGTGCCGCCGAGCAGGCAGGCCCAGAAGACGGGTCGTCTGGTCCGGGGGGTGAAGATCGGGCCCGCGGTCGCCGGAGCGCCGGTGACCCGGCCGGACCAGAGGAGGCCCGGCAGGGCCTCCTGCGCGTTGTCGGATCCGGGGGCGGCTGGTTAGTCCTCAGGCGGGCTCGGGGGCGCTGAACACCGCGACGCAGTTCTGGCCGCCGAACCCGAAGGCGTTCGCCATCGCCGTCCGCACGGGCATCCGCCGCGCGACGTTGGCCACATGGTCGAGGTCGCACTCGGGGTCGGGCGAGTCCAGATTGATCGTGGGCGGCACGACGCCGTCACGGATGGCCATGGCGCACACCATCGCGCCCAAGGCGCCCGCGCCGCCGATCAGATGGCCGACGCTCGACTTCGGGCTGCTCACGGCGATCCGGTCCGCCGCCGCGCCGAGTGCCGCGCGGATGGCCGCGGACTCGGTGCGGTCGTTGGCCTTGGTGGACGTGCCGTGGGCGCAGATGTAGTCGAGGTCCTCGGGCGCGATCCCGGCCCGCTGGACGGCGGTCCTGATCGCGGCCGCGGCGTACTCGCCCGTCGGGTTCGGGGCGGTGACATGGAAGGCGTCACAGGTCAACGCGGCGCCGTTGACGGCGGCGTACGGGGTGACCCCGCGTCGGCGGGCGTGCTCGGCGGACTCCAGGACCATGATCACAGCCCCCTCGCCCAGCACGAAGCCTTCCCTGTCCACGTCGAAGGGACGGCTCGCCCGAGTGGGGTCGTCGTTGCGCTGGGAGAGCGCACCCAGGGTGGACAGGCCGGTCATGAAGGACCGCGTGATCCCCGCGTCGGTGCCGCCGCAGACGACCACGTCCGCCTCGCCGGAGAGGATCAGGCGCCGCGCGTCCAGCAGCGCGTACAGGCCGCTCGCACAGGCCAGCGCGTTGGCGTTGACCGGCCCGTGGATGCCGAGGTCGATCGCCACCTCGCAACTGGGCATGTTCGCCAGCGAGTAGGGCACGAAGTAGGAGTTCGGCTCCTGGCCGTCGACCAGCAGCCGGGTGGCCGCCTCGATGGTGTCGAAGCCCGCCACCGCGGCGTTCACCACGACCGACACCCGGTCCCGGTTGTCGTCGTCGATGTCCAGCTTCGCGTCGGCCACCGCCTCGCGCGCCGCCACGACGGCGAAGGCCGTGAACCGGGAGATGCGCCGGGTGCGTTTGGCGTCAAAATGCTCGGAAGTCTGGAACGACTTCACTTCGGCGGCGATCCGGGTGTTCAGTCCTGTGGGATCGAAAGCGGTGATGGGCCCCACGCCCGACCGGCCCGCCACGATCGCTTCCCAGCTGCTCTCCCGGTCGTTTCCGACCGGAGTCAGCGCGCCTATGCCTGTGATTACGACGTCATCATGCATTGCACCGACAATACGCGGACCGATCCGCGCAGGCAATACTCTCCCGGCGGGGCTTTCCCGGCCGCCGGCCCGGATCTGGACAGCGTGTCGAGCCGGTGCCACAGTGGGAAATCACACAGGTCGAAGAAAGGGCCCGCCCCTTGCCGCAACCGCGCGTTCCGGTTCCTTCCGGGTGCTTGTCATGGCCTGCCCGAACCCTGGACACAGTGGTATTTGTGCAGGTCAGAGCCGCTTTCAACGGGTGCGGGACGGGATCGCACTCCCCTCGGCCCCGGGACCAGAACCTCCAACGCACCCCGAATTACGTGCGTTTTCTTCCCCTCTGACCGTGAGCGCAATTCCAGTATTCTTCGGGAATTCCTCAAGCATTTTTCCAGTGCCGTTCAAGGATTTGTCGAGTGCGACTGGAGAGAGTGTGAAAGCGCACCCGCATCGCCTGCGGCTCGCTTTCCGAGCAACCATGAGGAGAAACTCCATGTCCCAGTCCACTGAGGTGACTGCGGAGTCCGTGCACGGGCTGCTCCGCACCGAACTCGTCGCCCTCGGAATTCCGGAGGAAGCCACCTCCGCGGAGACCGTCATCGACACGCTGGAGATCGACTCGCTCGATCTCGCCGACCTGATGGTCACGGTCAAGCGTGAGTACGGCGTGGACATCCGGCGCGCCGAGCTGGCCGGGGTCACCGTCGGCGGGCTGGTGGACCGCGTCCTGGCCGGCGCCGACGGCCGCTGACGGCGACCCCGGGCCGCGAAGATGGCTGACACGGACGGTCCGGTGGCGGTGGCCGCGGGCACTGACGAGGTGCTGCGGCATCCGGCGGCGGGGACGCACCTGCTGAACGACCGGGAACGGGGGCGCCTCGCGCGGTTCCGCCGGGAGGCGGCCCGCCGGGACTTCCTCGCCGCGCACGTCCTGGTCCGGTTCTGCGCGGGGTGGCTGCTGGGCGTCGCCCCGGCCGAGGTGCCCTTCGCCCAGCGCTGCCCGACGTGCCACGGGACCGACCACGGCAGGCCGCTGCTCGCGGGCCGTCCTGACGTGCATCTGAGCCTCTCCCATGCCGACGGCGTGGTGGCCGCGGCCGCCGGTCGTGTCCCGGTGGGCATCGACGTGGAGCGTCTGGGGCGCGCCCACGACCCCGGGGTCATGGACCGTGCGCTCACCGCCGCCGAGCGTGCCCTGGTGACCGCGGACGCGGACCCGGGCCGCGCCTTCCTGCGTCAGTGGGTGCGCAAGGAGGCGCTGGTCAAGATCGGCAGGACGGATCTGGACGCGCTCGGCGGTCTCGACCTCTCGGAGCTTCCGCTCGACGGCCGGGTGGACGGGGCGCCGCTGCGCTTCGAGGACCTCTACGTCACGGACCTGACGGATTCCCGCCTGGGCGCCCTGGTCTCGGCGGTGGGCACCGAACCGGTCCGCCTGGACGCCGCGTTGCCGTCGGCCGCGTTGCCGTCGCCCTGATTCCAGCGGCAAGGCGACCCAGCCGGCGTTCGACGTGAGGCACTGTCCCCGGCTACCGGCTTCATTCGCAGTGCTCCGCCCTTCAGGGCGGGGGTGAAGCGAATCTTTAGCCCGCTCTGACCTCAGCCGTGGGCACGGATCTGCGCTGTTGACCCGCGCCCACGACAAGGGTCAGACCGGTCGGTTCAGGTTCTCGATGTACTGCTTCACGATCGACAGCGGAGCCCCGCCGACCGACCCGGCGTAGTACGAGCCGGACCACAGTTTGTTGGCCCTCCAGTAGTGCTGTACGAGGTCGGGAAACTCCTGCCGCAACCGACGGGAGCTGACGCCCTTGAGGCTGTTGACCAGCTTGGACAAGGCCACCTTGGGCGGGAAGTTCACCAACAGGTGGAGGTGGTTGGCCTCGCTGTTGAACTCCTTCAGCTCCACCTCGAAGTCCCCGCAGACCGCCCGCATGATCTCTTCACATCGCTTCAGGTGACGGTCGGCGAACACCTTGTGCCGGAACTTCGTCACGAAAACCAAATGAGCGTGCGGGTTGAATGCACAGTGCCGACCAGTTCTTATCTCTCCGTACTCAGCCATAAACCAAATATGTATGATGATCGACATGCAGTTGAGGTATAGCTTCCGTCTGTACCCGAACGGTCCTCAGCGTGCCGCACTGGCAAGGGCGTTCGGGTGCGCCCGCGTCGTCTTCAACGACGCGTTGCGCATCCGCAAGGACGCCCACCAGGCGGGGAGGCCGCACCCGAAGATCGGGGACCTGTCCAAGCAGGTCATCACCGAGGCCAAGAAGACCGAGGCACGGGCGTGGCTCGGCGAGGTCTCCGCCGTCGTGCTGCAACAGTCCCTCCGGGATCTGGACACGGCGTACTCCAACTTCTTCGCCTCCCTCAAGGGCACCCGCAAGGGGCCGAAGATCCAAGAGCCCCGGTTCAAGTCCAAGCGAGACAACCGGCAGTCCGTTCGGTTCACCGCGAACGCCCGATGGTCGGTCACGACCGGCGGTGACCTGCGCCTGCCGAAGATCGGGGACGTGCGGGTGAAGTGGTCGCGCACCCTGCCGTCCACCCCGTCCACGGTGACCGTGATCAAGGATGCGGCCGGTCGTTACTTCTGCTCGTTCGTGGTCGAGACCGACCCCGAGACGCTGCCCGCCACGGACAACGTGGTCGGCATCGACCTGGGCCTGACGCACTTCGCGATCCTCTCCGACGGTACGAAGATCGACAGCCCCCGCTTCCTGCGCCGGGCCGAGAAACGCCTCAAGCGCGCACAGCAGTCCCTGAGCCGCAAGGCAAAGGGGTCGAACAACAGGGAGAAGGCCACGCTCCGCGTCGCCCGCACTCACGCACGGACGGCCGACGCACGGCGCGAGTTCCACCACCAGCTCTCCACCAAGCTGATCCGCGAAAACCAATCGGTCGCAGTGGAAGACCTGGCAGTCAAGGGACTGGCCCGCACCCGCATGGCCAAATCCGTACACGACGCCGGATGGTCCGCGTTCGTCGCGATGCTGGAGTACAAGGCCGCCAAGTCCGGCCGCACTTTCCACCGCATCGGACGCTTCGAACCGACTTCTCGGGTCTGCTCGGCCTGCGGCGTCAAGGACGGCCCCAAGCCCCTCCACGTCCGCGTCTGGACGTGCGGGGCCTGCGGGACCGCCCTGGACCGAGACATCAACGCGGCGGTCAACGTCGCCAAGGCGGCCGGACTGGCCGTGCCAGCCCGTGGAGCGCAGGTAAGACCGGTACCCGTACCGGCCCAGCGCGTTGAAGCAGGAACCCACCGAGACGGTCAGCCGACCGTGGTAGGAATCCCCGCCCTTTAGGGCGGTGGAGCGGAAGTCAACGCAGCCGCCTCAGATGCCTCAGATGCCTCAGATGCCGATGATCTCGAACGGCATCGTCGGCACGCCGTGGAAGCGTGCGCCGAAGCGCTTGTGCTTGGTGGTGAGGTAGCCGGCGACGTCGGCCATCGGGTTGTCCGGCGGCAGCGACGCGAGGTAGCCGGCGTGTGCGGCCAGTGCCTCGATGCCGGCGTCCATCCCGTCGGTGACGTCGACGGCGTGCCCGGACGCCGGGGAGCCGGCGACCGCCACGCAGCGCACGCCGGCCCACGGCGGGAAGCCCTCGTCGACGAGTTCGGGGAAGACCCAGGGATTGCCGGCGTCGGTCGCCGCGTCGAGCAGGGCGACGCCGACGTTGCGGTGGTCGGGGGTGTTCCAGTCGCCGCTGCGCCAGCGTTCGTGGAGGTTGATGGTGACCAACACGTCCGGGCGGTACCTGCGGATCGAGCGCGCCAGGTCGCGGCGCAGCGGCAGGCCGTACTCGATGGTGCCGTCCGGGTGGTCGAGGAAGTCCACGTCGCGCACCCCGACGGCGGCCGCGGCGCGCAGTTGTTCCTCGCTGCGCATCGCGGCGGTGGCCTTCGGGTCCATGGTGGCGATCCCGGCCTCGCCGCGGCTCACCAGGGTGTAGGCGACGTACTTGCCCTGCGCGGTCCACCTGGCGACCGCGCTCGCGGGTCCGTACTCCAGGTCGTCGGGGTGCGCGGCGACGCACAGCGCGCGCTGCCAGTCCTCCGGCATCGGTTCGTAGGGCTCGGTCATGTCGCCTCTTCGGGGTGCGCGTTCGGGTTCACGGACGGGTCTCGGCGGCGGCCTGCAGGCACTCCTCGAAGAAGGCGAACGCGCTCAGGTGATAGGAGCGTGCGGCCAGGCCGAGGCTGATGTTGTGGCCCGCGCGGGGCTGGTGCCCGATCCGGAGCACGGGTGCCTTGGTCAGCCGGGAGGCCAGATGGTCGAGGTCCTGCTCCTCGTGCACCCACCAGCCCTCGTGTTCGGCGAAGGTCAGCCGCAGCGGGATGTCGATCCGGGGGGCCAGGTCCTCGAACATCTCCGGCCACAGGTCCACTTCGGAGGCCTCACGCTCGGGCATGGGCGCGACGAGGGCCTCGGCCGCGCGGAAGGTGCCCGCCGGATACAGGCCCAGCGGGCCCCAGTTGCGCTCCCAGTCGAGGTTGCGGCGGAGCCGCCGGCCGGTGGGCGCGACGCTGAAACGGTGGCCGACGCCGGAGGCGTCGAGGGCGAGCAGGCCGGGGGTGTCCGCGACGGTCGTGAGGGCGAGCTTGCCGCCGTAGGAGTGGGCGAGCAGCAGAAAGCCCCGCCCGACGGCATGCCGTGCGGCGAAGGCGCCGAGCGCCGCGGAGAGTACGGCGGACTGCTCGGCGAGGGTCATGCCGGCGGGTATCTGCCGAGCGGACCTGCCGTAGCCGGGCCGGTCGAGGGCCAGCACGGTGAAGCCGAGGCGGGCGCCGAGGGTGAGCAGGGACAGGTCGGGGTGGACCTGCCCGTCGAAGTAGCCCGCGAGCATGCCGCCGCCGTGCACGGCGACGACGGTGGCCCGCGGCGGGCCGTCGGGCGGCTCGGCCAGCAGGCCGGACAGGGTGAGGCCCGCTGCCTGGAGGAGGATCGGGCGTACCCCGGCCGAGTGGGTCGGCGGCGGCTTCTTCTTCCGGTCCGTCCTGGACACGCTCATGGGTGGTCCTTGTCGGTCGGCGGTGGGCGGGGCCCGGGCCTCCGGGGCGCCGGCTGGGGGCGCCCCGGTGCGGGGGTCAGGCGAGCTGGCGGGCGAAGGTGGCCATGTCGAAGTAGAGCGTCTCGTCGATCAGCACGTCGCCGTCGAAGTGGAAGAAGATCGCCACAGGGGCGTCGACGGTCTTGCCGCGGTTGGGGATGCCGCGCCAGTCCGCCTCCTGCTTGGCGCGGAACTGGGCCTCCACGATCACGGCGGTCGGCGTGTGGTGGACGTGGAACAGGCTGTGGTCGGCGACCGGGAAGGCCTTCTGCAGTTCGGCGAAGTAGCCCTTCTTGATGGCCTCTTCACCGATCAGCGGGGACTCCTCGAACGGGATGACCCGGTACACGCCGCCGCGCGGGAACGTCGCGATCACTCCGTCGATGTCCCAGGCGCCCTCGGCGACGGTGTGCTCGATGACGACCGCCTCGCGCCGCTTGCGCAGCTCCTCGTCGGGCTGCGGCAGGTCCGCGCCGGGCAGAGTGAACTCGTGCTCCTCGGTGGCCATGGGGGCTCCTTCAGACGGTGGCTGGTTCGGTTCGTTCGGTGACGCTAGGCCGCTCCCCTCGCCTGTCCCTCGCGCTCCGCTGGAGCGCGAGTGCCGCTCGTGCGCGGCCCGTGAAGGGCGCAGGTCCGGCGGGCCCCGGACCGCCGGGCAAGCGGAATGAGCCGCTCCGTCGGGGCAGAGCAGGAATCGAGGAGCGCTGCACCGGCCGGAGTTAGTTTTCCGGCCACGGAAGGGACGGGTGGTCTTCGATGGAGATCCGGATACTGGGATCGATAGAACTGTGGACGGGCAGCGCCCTGGCCGACATCGGCCCGGCACGGCAACGCAGCATCCTCGGCGCCCTGTTGGTCGATCCCGAGCGGCCGGTGCCGCTGGAGTCCCTCGTCGACCGCGTGTGGGGGGACCGGCCGCCCGCCGGGGTCCGCAACGTCGTCCACACCTACGTCACCCGGCTGCGCCGTGCGCTCGCCCGTGCCTCGGCGGAACTGCCCGAGCCGATCAGCCTGGTCAGGTCGCCGGCCGGCTACCTGGTCTCGACGGATCCCGGCGCGGTGGACCTGGTGCGGTTCCGCCGCCTGCTCAAGGACGCCCAGCAGGAGACACTCGGCGACCAGGAACGCAGCGTGCTGCTCCAGCAGGCCCTGACCCTGTGGCGGGGCGACGCGCTGGGCGGCATGCACAGCGACTGGGCGGCGCGGGTCCGGGAGACGCTGCGGCAGCTGCACCACGAGGCACTCAGCCAATGGGCGGACACCGAGATCCGGCTGGAGCGCCCGGCCGCCGTCCTCGCGGAGCTGCGCGCCGCCCTGCTGACCGACCCGCTCTCCGAGCAGCTCGGCGAACGCCTGATGCTCGCCCTGTATCTGGAGGGCCGCAGCGTCGACGCCCTGGAGCACTACCAGTCGATGCGCGCGCTGATCGCCAAGGAACTCGGCACCGACCCCTCGCGGCGGGTGCAGCAGCTCTACGAGACGATCCTGCGCGGCGAGGCGGCCGCTCCCGCCCCGTTGCCCGAGCGGAGCGCGGAGCCGCACGGCGGTGGGACGCTTTCCGTCCCCGCCCGGTCCCCGTCCGCCGTACCGCACATGCTGCCGCTGGACCTTCCCGACTTCATCGGCCGCGAGCGCGAACTCGACCTGGTCCAGCGGACCCTGACGCACCCTTCGGCCACCCAGCCGCCCGCCGTGCTGGTCGTCGGCGGCGGCGGGGTCGGCAAGACCGCGCTGGCCGTACGCCTGGGGCACCGGCTCCGGTCCGCCTTCCCGGAAGGGCAGTTGTACGCGGCGCTGCGCGGCAGCGGCGCACGTCCGGCAGATCCGCACGCGATACTGGGGCGGCTGCTGCGCGCGCTCGGGACGGACCCGGACGAGATCCCGGCCGATCCCGACGAGCGCGCCGAGGTCTACCGGCTCGCCCTCGCCGGGCGCCGGCTGCTGATCACGCTCGACGACGCCTTCGACGACGAGCAGGTGCAGCCGCTGCTGCCGGGCAGCGGGGACTCCGCGGTGCTGCTCACCAGCAGAGGCCGGCTCAGCACACCGCTCGGCGCCCGCGTCCTGAACCTGGCCGAGCTGCCGCACGGGCACAGTGTGCGGCTCCTGGCCCGGTTACTGGGCGGCGAGCGGGTCACCCAGGAGCCGGCCGCGGCCGCCGCGATCGCCCGGTACTGCGGTGGGCTGCCGCTCGCCCTGCGCGCCGCCGCCGTACGGCTCAACGCCCGGCCCCACTGGTCGCTGCGCCGCTACGCGGACCGGCTGAGCGACGAGGGGCGGCGGCTCGACGAGCTGACGCACAGCTCGCTGAGCGTGCGCGCCAGCTTCACCGCGTCCTACAACGCGCTGCCCGACGACGCCCGTGAGGTGCTGCGCTGCCTGGCCGACCTGACGGTGTCCGAGTTCGACGCCGATCTGGCGTGCCCGGTGCTGGGCAAGGACTTCGCCACGGTCGAGGACGCCTGCGAGCAGCTGGTGGAGGCCCACTTCCTGACCGTGGCCGAGCCCGCCGTGGCCGACCTGCCCACCCGCTACCGGCTGGACGGCCTGCAGCGCAGCTTCGCGGCCGGGCTCAGGACGGGCCACGCCGACGAGCCGGCCGAGGCCGTCCAGCCCTCCGCCTAGTGCTGTCGCAGCACCAGCCCCCCTCCCGGGCCCTCCCGGGGGCGTCCGTCCAGGGCCCGTCGCCACACCCGGTTCATGGGCGCCGACCTGGGATTACACCCCCGGTCAAGAGGCGCTCCAGTCCCGTCAAGACGCGCTCAAGGCCTGCGCCCATCCCCGTGTCCGAGGGTTGCTGCGAAGGCCCCGAAGCGACAGGGCAGGACAGAGAGGGACCGCAATGGCTCTTCCGGACGCTCCCCAGGCCGTGCTGCCTGACCTCGACGACACCGACCCCGAGAGCACGGCACCGGTACGCACCGCGACGATGACGGATCTGACCGACGAGCTCACCGCCCGCCGGGCGGAGGCCCACTTCGGCCACGACCCGGAGGCCGACGCCCGCCATCTCTCCAAGGGCAAGCTGCTGGCCCGTCAGCGCATCGACACGCTGCTCGACCCGGGCACGTTCACCGAACTCGGCCTGTTCGCCGAGCACCGGGCGACGGGCTTCGGCATGGAGGACTCCCACCCCGAGGGCGACGGAGTGATCACGGGCTGGGGCGAGGTCGACGGCCGTACGGTCTTCGTCTTCGCCCATGACGCCCGGGTACGCGGCGGCGCGCTGGGCGCGACGTTCGCCGCGAAGATCCATCAGCTCCTCGACCTCGCCGACTCGGTCGGCGCCCCGGTCATCGGACTCAACGACGGCGGCGGCGCCCGTATCCAGGAGGGCATCGACGCCCTGGCGGGCTTCGGCAAGCTGTTCGCCCGCAACGTCCGCGCCTCGGGCGTGGTGCCGCAGATCAGCGTCGTGCTCGGTTCCTGCGCGGGTGGCGCGGTCTACTCCCCCGCGCTCACCGACTACACGTTCATGGTCGAGGGCATGGCCAACATGTTCATCACCGGGCCCGACGTGGTGCAGGCCGTGACGGGCGAGAAGATCACGCAGGAGGAGCTCGGCGGCGCCTACACCCACGGCACGCGCACCGGCGTGGCGAGCTTCGTGGCCTCGGACGAGGAGTCCTGCTTCGAGGGCGTCAGGGAACTGCTCTCCTACCTGCCGTCGAACAACGCCGAGACGGCGCCGTACACGAGGCCCCTGGACGAACCGGACCGGCGCTGCGAGGAACTGCTGCGCCTGGTGCCGGTCGACGACCGCACGCCGTACGACATCAGGACGGTCATCGGCCACATCGTCGACGACGGCGACTACCTGGAGGTCCAGGAGCGGTGGGCGCCGAACATCGTGTGCGCCCTGGCCCGCCTGGACGGTCACACGGTGGGCATCGTCGGCAACCAGCCCGCCGCCATGGCGGGGGTGCTCGACATCGACTCCTCGGAGAAGGCCGCACGGTTCGTGCGCACCTGCGACGCGTTCAACATCCCGCTCGTGACGTTGGTCGACGTGCCGGGGTTCATGCCCGGGACCGAGCAGGAGCACAACGCGATCATCCGGCGCGGCGCGAAGCTGCTGTACGCGTACTGCGAGGCGACGGTGCCGCGCGTGCAGGTCATCCTGCGCAAGGCGTTCGGCGGCGCGTACATCGTCATGGACTCCAAGTCGATCGGCGCCGACCTGTCGTTCGCCTGGCCGTCCAACCAGACGGCCGTGATGGGCGCCGACGGCGCGGCCAACATCATCTTCCGCCGGCAGATCAACGCGGCGGCGGAACCGGACAAGGAGAAGGTGCGCCGCGAGCTGGTCGCCGAGTACACCGAGCAGCTGATGAACCCCTTCGTCGCCGCCCGGCGCGGTCACGTGGACGACGTCATCGACCCGGCGGACACCCGGCGGGTGCTGATCAAGTCCCTGGACATGCTGCGCACCAAGCGGGCCAGGCAGCCGCTGCGCAAGCACGGCAACGAGCCGCTGTGAGCACGCCACCGGCCACCCCGCTGTCGGTGCTGCGGGGCAACCCGACGCCGGAGGAACTGGCCGCGCTGCTGGTCGTGCTCACCGCGGTGCGCCGTGCCCCCGACCCGCAGGAGACACCGCAGGCCGCCGGCCGCGGCTGGGGCAGGCCGACCGCCTGGAACCGCCCCGAGCCGGCCACCGCACCCGACGCCGCCGGCTGGCAGCGCACCCCCGCACCGACTCACGGAAGGAGTACCTGATGACCGGTCGGACCGGCTTCGACGGTCACGGCACGCAGACCGGCTGCCTGGCCATGTTCCCCGGACAGGGCTCGCAACGGCCCGGCATGGCCACGCACCTGCTGGAGGCCTACCCCTCGGCCCGGCGGCTGTTCGCCCGTGCCGACGAGATCCTGGGCCTGCCGCTGTCGCGGATCTGCGTGTCCGGAAGCGCCGCGGAACTCGCCCGCACCGAGATCACCCAACCCGCCATCGCCACGACCAGCCTCGCCGTGTGGGAACTGCTGCGGACGGCCGGCTACCGGCCCGAGGCGACCGCGGGCCACAGCCTCGGCGAGTACCCGGCCCTGGTGGCCGCCGGGGTGCTGTCCCTGGAATCGGCCCTGGAACTGGTGCGGTTGCGGGGCCGGCTGATGGGCGAGGTGGCCGCTGAGGTGCCCGGCGCGATGGCGGCCGTCCTCGGCCTGCCCGCGGAGAAGGTGCTGGCCGCCTGCGCCGACGCCGACGGCTTCGGCCTGGTCCAGGTCGCGAACTACAACGAGCCGCTGCAGACCGTCATCTCGGGGCACGTCCGCGCCGTCGAGGAGGCCGGCCGGGTCGCGCTGGACGCCGGCGCCGAGCGGGTCGTGCCGCTGAAGGTGGGCGCCCCCTTCCACTGCTCGCTGATGCAGGCGGTGGAGGAGGAGTTCACCGAGGCGCTCGCCGCCCACCCGTTCGCCGATCCGGTCCTGCCGGTGATCAGCTCGGTCTCCGGCACCTACGTCCGCTCGGGCGAGGAGGCCAGGCAACTGCTGCGGCGCCAGCTCACCGGCCCCGTCCGCTGGGTCGACGTGCTGCGCACGGCCGCACGGCACCCGGTGAGCGCGTACACCGAGATCGGCCCCGGCCGGGTGCTCAGCGGGCTCGCCCGCCAAACGCTCGACGAGGTCCGCACCCGCTCCAGCGGGGACCCGCGCCGCCTGACGGCGCTCCACTCCTCCCTGGCCTCGGACACCTGGCAGGAGCCGCTGGCGTCCTGACACCCCGACAGCCGCCGGCCCGCCGCACCATCCCGGCCCGTCCACCAGCAACAACTGTTCACGAAGGGTAAGAACACATGTCGTACGAGGAGAAAGACTTCTCCACCATCGTCCAGGACGCCGTCGCCGACGCGCTGGGCATCGACATCGAGGAGGTCGTGCCCGAGGCCACCCTGCTGGGTGACCTGGACGCCGAGTCCATCGACCTGCTCGACGTCCTGTTCCGCATCGAGCGGGCCTCGGACGTGAAGATCAAGGTCGCGGACATCGCCGAACTGCTCCAGGGCGGCATCCCCGACGAGGAGTTCGCCGACGAGGACGACATCATCAACGAGGTCGGCCTGGCGCAGCTCAAGAAGTCCCTGCCGCAGATCGACGTGCAGGAACTGGCCGGCAAGCTCACGGCGGACGAGGTACTGACCCTGTTCACCGTGCAGAACCTGACGGACCTGGTGGCCGAGCGTGCCTCACTCGCCGCAGCCGCTGCATGAGCCGGGCGCGGGGCGGTCACCCGGCCGCCCCGACCCGCCGCCCCTGCGGGTGCGGACCGGCATGGACCTGACCGTGGTGGCCCGGGTCGAGGAGCTGATGGCCTCGCAGCCCGGGCTGCGGGAGCAGGTGTTCACCCCCCGCGAGCTGGCCTACTGCGACCGCCGCAAACGGACCGGCGAACACCTCGCGGGCCGTTGGGCCGTCAAGGAAGCCGTCATCAAGTGCCTCGGGACCGGAATGACCCCGCGCATGGAGTGGACGGACATCGAGGTCGTCAACGACCGCGGCGGACGCCCCCGGGTACGGCTGCACGGCGAGGTGGAGTCCGTCGCCCAGGCCCTCGGCATGCACCACATCGACATCTCCCTGAGCCACAGCGGAGGTCTCGCCGTGGCCCACGCCGTCCTGGTGTGCCTGACCGGCCCGGCCGACCCGGCCCCCGGCTCCGGGCCGCCCACCCGCACGACGCCGGACACGGCACCCCACAGCACACACACGGCAGAAGGAGACGATCCGCATGAGGCTTGACGGCCGGACCCCGCAGCTCGGCCTGGGGCGGTCCACGACCGAGGGAGGCCGATGATGCGGTCCCACCTGACCGACCGCGCCGGCAGCCGGCCGGTGCCGGGGACGGAGGCGCTGCGATGAACCGCAGAGTGGTCGTCACCGGCATGGGTGCCGTCACGCCGCTCGGCAACGACGCCGAGAGCACCTGGCAGGGCCTGGCCGAAGGACGCAGCGGTGTCGGGCAGTTGACCTCGATCGACACCACCGGCCACGACGTGACCATCGCCGGCGAGGTCAAGGACTTCGACCTCGCCGACGCCGTGCCCGCCTCGGTCGGCCTGCGCCATCTGCTGCGGCCGGGCACCTTCGGCGTGGGCGCGGCCTGGGAGGCGCTGCGCAACGCGGGCGTCGGCAAGGACACCTACGACGGCGCGGACATGGGCGTGGCCATGGGCGCCAGCGTGGACCGCCCGAACCTCCAGTGGCTGGTGGACGTCGGGGCGCTGCGCGAGGAGACCGGCCGCGGCGACGCGTTCTTCCCGTACGCGCCCTCGGACTCGCTGTCCTACAGCCAGAGCGTCCCCACCGCCGCGATGGCCAGGATGCTGGACGCGACCGGCCCGATGCTGGGCGTGT
The DNA here is from genome assembly GCF_053602155.1 of Streptomyces sp. NPDC004561. NCBI lineage: Bacteria > Bacillati > Actinomycetota > Actinomycetes > Kitasatosporales > Streptomycetaceae > Streptomyces > Streptomyces sp. NPDC004561. Next base: position 3,702 of record NZ_JBSGDB010000095.1, on the reverse strand, counting down.
CCACCGCCTGCTCGGGCTCCGCGCACGCCATCGGAGAGGCCTTCCGCACCCTTCAGGAGGGTGACGCGACACTCATGCTCGCGGGCGGCTACGACTCGTTGACGTCCTGGCTCGACCTGGTGGGCTTCAGCCTGCTGGGGGCGCTGACCAAGGAGTACAACGACGACCCCACGCGGGCCAGCCGCCCCTTCGACGGGAAGCGGTCCGGGTTCGTCCTCGGGGAGGGCGGCGTCGCGTTCGTCCTGGAGGACCTGGAGGCGGCCCGCGCCCGCGGGGCGCACATCTTCGCCGAGATCCTGGGCTACGGCACCAGCCTCAACGCCTGGCGGGTCACCGACTCGCCGCCGGACGGCAGCGGGGCCATCGAGTCCATGCAGACCGCGATCGCGGACGCCGGTCTCGAACCGGCCGACATCGACTACGTCGCGGCACACGGCACCAGCACCCACGGAAACGACCTGTCGGAGACCACGGCGATCAAGAAGGTGTTCGGCGACCACGCCTACCGGCTGCTGGTCAGCTCGCCCAAGTCGATGGCCGGTCACCTCACCTCGGCGGGCGCCGCGTTGAGCGTGTTCGCCGCGATCGGGGCGATCAACCACGGTCTGGTGCCGCCGACCATCAACCAGGAGACCCCCGACCGCAAGCTCGACCTCGACTTCGTCCCCAACACGGCGCGCAGGCACGACGTGCGGCACGCCCTCATCAACGCCTTCGCCTTCGGCGGCACCAACGTCGGCCTGGTCGTGGGGCGTTACGAGGACGAAGGCGCCGAGAAGACGGAGGAGCACCGATGAGCGGCACCGGACGCCAGGTCGTCGTCAGCGGCATCGGCCTGCTGACCGCCCTGGGGGAAGGCCCCGAGGCCAACTGGAAGGCGATGGTGGCGGGCGAGTCCGGGATCGGCCCGATCCGGGCCTACGACCCGTCGCCGCTGCAGACCCGGCTGGGCGGCGAGATCCCCGGCTTCGACGCCACCCGGTTCGCCAGCAGGCGCCAGCTGCGCACCATCAACCGCGGCGACCGCCTCGCGCTGGCCGCCGCCCGGCTCGCCCTCGACGACGCGGGCCTGCCGCACAACCAGGCCGGGGGCGAGGAGCTCGGCCACCGGGCCGGCCTCTACCTCGGGGGCAACAAGTCGATCGGCCGCATGGACCAGCTGATCGAGGAGCTGAAGGTCATCCGCCGCCCGGACGGCCGGGCCGACCTGGCGCACCTCGGCCGGCGCGCGGACGTCATCATGCCGCCGCTGTTCTTCGTCGAAGGGCTGCAGCCCGGCGCGGTGTTCAACATCTCGCAGACCTACGGCATCCGGGGCGCCAGCGCGTTCTTCGCGGGCGGCGCCGACGCGGGGGCCACCGCGATCGGCCGGGGCATGCGCGCGGTGCGCCGCGGGGACGCGGACGTGGTGATCGCGGGCGGCTACGAGGACGCCACCGACTGGTGGGCGATGACGCTGCTCGACCGGCTCGGCGTGCTGACCACGCGCAACGACCGCGGTCAGGCGGCGTACCGGCCCTTCGACCGGGAGCGCAGCGGAGCGGTCCCCGGCGAGGGTGCCGCGCTGCTGGTGCTGGAGGAGAAGCAGGCGGCGCTGCGCCGCGGCGCCCGCATCTACGCCGAGCTGACCGGCTACGGCGCCGGCCACGACTGCGGTACGCCGCCGGCGCCGGACGGCCAGGGCCGGGGCCTGTCGCGGGCGGTGCGGCACGCGCTGCGGGACGCCCGGCTGTCCGCCGGCGACCTCGGCTACGTCGCCGCCGACGGCTCGGGCACCCGGCTCGGTGACGCCTCGGAGAGCGCGGGACTGCGCACCGCGCTGGGCTCGGCCGCCGCGTCCGTGCCGGTGAGCACCGTCAAGCCGCAGACGGGTCATCTCGTCGGCGGCGGCGGTGCGCTGAACGCCGCCGTGTGCGCGCTGGCCCTGCACCACGGGGCGCTGCCCGCGACGCTCAACCTCGACGACCCCGACCCGGCGTGCGCACTGGACCATGTCCGCGGCAGCGCCCGGGAGGCCAGGCCCGCACACGCGCTGGCGCTGGCCCGGGGCATCGAGGGCCAGGCCGTGGCCCTCAGCCTGTCCAGGCCCGCGTGAGCGGCCGGGCAGGCCTGTCCAGAAAGGGAAGCAGACGCATGAGTGACGTTCCGGACCAGGCCGTCCGCGTCGTGGTCGCCGCCGTGGGCGCGATCACCTCGCAGGGCGGTTCTGCCGAGGCCCTGTGGGACGGGGTGCGCGCGGGGCGGGTCGCGATCTCGCCCGTGCGCGGTCTGCCCATGGACGGCTACCAGACCACCGTGGGCGGCGAGATCACCGAACGCCCCTCCCCCGCCTACGACTACGCCCCGGGCTCGGGCGTCCGCGACTCCTCCGTGGACTTCGCGCTGACCGCCGCCGAGGAGGCCATGGCCGCCTCGGGCCTGAAGGTCGCCGTGGACATCCCGGCCGAACGCTGGGGCGTCGCCTATGGCACCTGCCACGGCGGCTGGCGCAGCGCCGAACTCGCCCTGCGCGAGGTGCAGGAGGGCCGCACTCCCGACTGGCACCGGTACACGTTCGTACCGCCGCAGGCCGCCGCGGAGGCGCTGTCGGCCGCCTTCGGCCTCAAGGGTCCGGTGCTCAGCGCCAACACGGCCTGCGCCTCCAGCGCGCACGCGCTCGCCCACGCCCTGGACGTGATCAGGGCGGGACGCGCGGACGCGATGCTCGTGGGCGGCAGCGACGCCTTCACCGAGTCGGCGTTCGCCGGGTTCAGCAGCCTGGAGTCGCTCTCCGTGCAGCCCGCGGCCCCTTACTCCAAGGGCCGCTCGGGCCTGTCGCTGGGCGAGGGCAGCGGCATGCTCGTGCTGCTGTCGCAGGCGGCGGCCGAGCGGACCGGCGCCCCGGTCGTCGCCGAGGTGCTGGGCTACGGCCTGTCCGCGGACGGCCACCACCCGACGGCGCCGCACCCCGAGGGGGAGGGCGCGGCGCGGGCGATCCGTGCGGCCCTGTCCTCCTCGGGCCTGACCCCCGACGACGTCCGGTACGTCAACGGGCACGGCACCGGCACGCAGAAGAACGACGCGGCGGAGAGCAACGCGGTGCGTGCCGCGTTCGGCGAGGCCGCCCAGAAGACCTCCCTGTCCAGCACCAAGTCGCTGATCGGCCATCTGCTCGGCGGGGCCGGTGCGGTGGAGGGCATCGTCACGGTGCTGGCGCTGCGCGACCAGGTGGCGCCGCCCACCGCCTCCTTCGCCGGGGAGGATCCGCAGTGCGGTCTCGACCCGGTGGCGGGGACGGGCCGCCCGATGGTGCTGGACACCGCGCTGTCCAACAACTTCGGGTTCGCCGGGGCCAACGCCACGGTCGCCTTCGCCCGCCCCGGCGGCCCCGCCGTGCCGGCTGCGGACTCCGGTCCCGACGACGTCGTGGTCACCGGCTTCGGTGTGATCACCTCGGCGGGTGAGGGCGCCGAGGCGCTCTGGAACGCGTACGCGGCCGGGCACCGGCAGGGTGTTCCCGAGGACGGACTGCGCCTGGCCCGGGTCGAGTTCGACCCCTCGGCCGCGGGCACCGCCCGGGAGCGCCGGCGCATGGACCGGGTCTCCCAGCTCGCCGTCGCCGCCTGCCGGGCCGCCCTGGGGCCCGCGACTACCTGGACCTGCTGACCCGGGCCCCGGAGCGGATCCGCACCTGCGCCGGCGCCGGCTGCGTCCTGCACTACT
>NZ_JBSGDB010000094.1:0-22582 GCF_053602155.1 Streptomyces sp. NPDC004561 | reverse complement strand
CTCTGCACGAACTGCGCGGTGAAGAAAAAGAAGCCCGCCGTGTCCCCGGATCAGGAGTTCCGGCGATCCGTGGTCCCGCGGAAGCGCCGGTACAGCGCGGTTCCGCCGATCAGCGACAGCGCGCCCGTGGCGGCGGCCAGCAGGGTGCCGTCCGCGCCGGTGTGCGCGAGCGTGCCCGTCGTCGTCGGAGGCTGCATGGTCGACGAGGAGGCCGGCTGCGGCATCGTGCGCGCGGGAGGCACCTGCCGCGCCGGGGCCGGCGGCGTCACCTGCGTAGGCGGTGTCACCTGCGTAGGCGGCGTCACCTGCCTGGGCGGCGTCACCTGCGTAGGCGGCGTCACCTGCGTAGGCGGTGTCACCTGCCTGGGCGGCGTGACCCGCGGCGGGGTGGGCTGCGCGGGGCTGTCGGTGTTCCCGCACTGGTTGCCGAAAGCGGGGTTGCCGATGCCCACGACGTTCGCGGTGTCCCCGCACGCGTTCACCGGCGCATGAACCGGCAGCTGAACGCCGTTCCCGGAGACGACGCCCGGCGAGTTCTGCTCGGCGGAGACGGCCGCGGCTCGGCCCCCCGTCGTCGACCCGCCGCTCTGTGCGGCACCGCCGCCGTTGGCGCAGCCGTTACCCATGGCGGGGTTGAGGAGTCCCACCACGTTCACGGTGTCCCCGCACGCGTTCACCGGGATGTGCACCGGCACCTGCACCGTGTTCCCGGAGACCACCCCGGGCGAGCCGGCCGCGGTACCGTCCGCCACGGAGTCGGCGAACGCCGAACCCGCCATGGCAATCGCGCCCGAGGCGGCCGCGAAGGCGATCACACCGTTTCGGGTAACCCGATTCATAGGTTCCCTGCCTTCCAGACATAAGCGCGAGCACTCGCCCGCATCTGGGGAACGCAAAGGGAAACACCCGAGTTATGGCTTTTCAACCGTTTGGCCGGTCCCATTCACCCGTCCGGCGGGTGGCCGCGCCCGGTTCGGGCCCGGGGACGCACAGAAATCCGGAAACGAGCGAGGGGTCGTACCAGACTGCTCTGATACGACCCCTGACCTGCGTCTACGCAAGTCGGGACGACAGGATTTGAACCTGCGACCCCTTGACCCCCAGTCAAGTGCGCTACCAAGCTGCGCCACGTCCCGATGCCGTTTGACCTGGGGTTTCCCTGGTCGAAACGCGCAGGGAAACAATACCGCACTCGGCTCGGTGATCGCGCATCCCTTTCCGGGTTGACCTCAAGCTTGGTTGAGGTTGCACGCTCGTCCTCATGACGATCACAGCGGACGACAAGCGCATGTACGGGCACGCCGATCTCCCCCGGCTGATGGGGCTGATGACCGGCGACGAGAAGCACGGCCCGGCGGCGACCTCGACGCTCGACGTGCTGTGGGTGCTCTACGACCGGGTGCTGCGGGTGACGCCGGAGCGGGCGGACGACCCCGGCCGGGACCGGTTCCTGCTGAGCAAGGGGCACGGCCCCATGGCGTACTACGCGGTGCTGGCCGCGAAGGGGTTCCTGCCGGTGGAGTGGCTGCCCGGGTTCGGCGGGTACGACTCCCCGCTCGGGCACCACCCCGACCGCGTGCTGGTGCCGGGGGCCGAGATCGGCAGCGGGTCGCTCGGGCACGGGCTGCCGATCGGCGTCGGGACCGCGCTCGGCCTGCGCGCCCAGGGCCTCGACGGGCCGGCCGTCTGGGTGCTGATCGGGGACGCCGAGCTGGACGAGGGCAGCAACCACGAGGCGATCGCCTTCGCCGGACCCGCCGGGCTCGAGCGGCTGCACACGGTGGTGGTGGACAACTCCTCCGCCAGCCATGCGCGGCCCGGCGGGATCGCCGCCCGGTTCGAGGCCGCGGGCTGGTCCGCGGTGACCGTCGACGGGCGCGACCACGAGGCCCTGCACACCGCGTTCACCACGCCCCATCCGGGCCGGCCGCACGTGGTCGTTGCGCGTGTCGAGCCGAAGAACGCCTGATGTCGGCCGTCCGTCCCGTTGTCTCCGACCGGAAAGGGTCCTCCGCCATGGACACCATGCGTGAACGTTTCGCCCCCGTCGTCTCCCGGCTGCTGGACGAGGACCCGCGGGTCGCGGTCGTCCTCGCCGAGATCGGCAAGGACGCCTTCCGGGAGGCCATGGCCCGGCATCCCGACCGGGTCGTCAACGTCGGCATCCGCGAGCAGCTCCTGGTCGGGGCGGCGGCGGGGATGGCGCTCACCGGGCTGCGGCCGGTCGTGCACACCTTCGCGAGCTTTCTCGTGGAGCGGCCGTTCGAGCAGATCAAGCTGGACCTCGGGCACCAGGACACGGGGGCCGTGCTGGTGAGCGCGGCCGCCTCCTTCGACTGGCCGGCCGGCGGCTACACCCACATGGCCCCGGGCGACGTCGCGCTGCTCGACACCCTGGACGGCTGGACCGTGCATGTGCCGGGGCATCCCGACGAGGCCGAGACCCTGCTGCGGCACGCGGTCGCCGCGGGCGACGACAAGGTGTACGTGCGGCTGTCCGTGCAGTCCAACCGGCGGGGCCGGGTGGTCGACGGCGAGCACTTCACGACCGTCCGGGAGGGGCGCTCCGGTGTGGTCGTGGCCGTCGGCCCGGTGCTGGACGCGGTCCTCGCCGCGACGGAGGGCCTGGACGTGACCGTGCTGTACGCGACGACCGTACGGCCCTTCGACGCGGCCGGACTGCGCCGGGCCACCGAGGCGGCGGGCACCGACGTGGTGCTGGTCGAGCCGTATCTGGCCGGAACGTCGACGGCCGCGGTGAACGACGCGCTCTCCGACGTACCGCACCGTGTACTCGCCCTCGGCGTCGCCCGCCGCGAGCTACGCCGGTACGGCACGCTCGAGGAACACGTCACCGCCCACGGCCTGGACGCCCACGAACTCCGGGAACGGATCAGCGGATTCGCGGGAGCGGGGCGGTGGGTACCGGCTGCCGGAGGGTGAGCCCAGGACACGGGGTGGTGGCACCTGAGCTGAGTCCAGAGGGAGAGGCGGCGAGCGCCGACCGCGCCGTGCTGCCAGGGCACGGAACGGCGAGCGCCGTCGGACCGCAAGCCCGGGGCACGGGACGGTGGGTGCCGATCGGAGCGTGAGTCTCAGGCACGAGACAGCGAGCGCCGACCACAGCCTCAGCCCAGGACACAAAACAGCGAGCGACGGCCGCAGCGTCAGCTCAGGGCATGCGCAGGTGAGCGCCCAGCGGAGTGGCCGGCGTCGCGGCGCTCGTCAGCGCGACGCGAGGCCGCTCGTGTCGGCGCGTACCAGGTTGCGTATCGCCGGGATCGTGAGCAGGGCCGCGGCCACGGCCAGGCTGGTCGCCGCCGCGATCAGCAGGACGTCATCGGCGCCCAGCGCTCCGGCCGCCGGGCCCGCGAGGGCCTGGCCGACCGGCATCATGGCGAGGGAGCCCGCCACGTCGTAGGCGTGGATGCGGTTGAGGACGTCGGCCGGGACCTGGGTCTGCACGCTGGTCGCCCACATCACGCCCCAGAAGGACATCCCGGCCCCCGCCAGCGCCGCCCCGGCCGCCATGGCCGGCAGGCCCAGGCCCGCGCCGACGGCCGCCGGGAAGCCGGCGAAGGTGAACAGGGCGAGCGCACCGGCCCGCAGCATCCGGCGGGGCCGCAGCCGCAGGGCGAGCAGGCCGCCGACGACGGTGCCCGCGCCGAGGGCCGAGTTGACCAGGCCGTAGGCGCGCGGGCCGTGATGCCGGACCACCTCGGTCGCCACCAGCGGGACGGTCGGACCCCACACGGCGATCATGTAGACGCACCAGACGGCGATCACTCCCCACAGCCAGGTCCGCGCCCTGAACTCCCGCCAGCCCTGGACGAGATCGGCCCGGAACGCGCGCATGCCGCGTCCGGTGGCGCTGACCGCGCCCGCGGGCAGCGGGGGCAGCCGGAGGAGCAGCAGACACAGGGCGCTGACCGCGTACGTCGTCGCGTGCGCCGCGAACACGCTGCCGGGCGAGGCGAAGCCGACCAGGAGGCCGGCGACGGCCGGTCCGGCGAGCTGGGCGGCCGACTCCGCGATGCGGATCGCGCCGTTGGCGCCCTGGATGTCGGCGGCGAGCCGGGGCACGGTGCTGGCCACCCCCGGCTGGAAGACGGCGCCGGCCACGCCGTTCACGAAGCCGATGGCGCAGATCTGCCACAGCACCACGTGCCCGGTGAAGAAGAGCCCCGCGGCGAGGGACTGGGTGCCGAGCCGGACGAGGTCGGCGCCGATCATCAGCTTCCGTGTGCTGAACCGGTCGGCGAGCACCCCGCCGAAGACGACCAGCCCGGCGAACGCGGCGGCCGTGGAGGCCATGGCGAGGCCGACCGCGCCCGCGCCGTACCCGTGTTCGAGCAGGCCGGCGGCGAGCGCCACGGGCAGCATGGTGTCGCCGAGGCGGGCGGCGGCACGGGCGACGAAGAACAGCGCGAAGTCCCGTGACCAGACGGCCGGGACGCCGGTCGCGCCGCGCCGCACGCCCCGGACGACGCTGTCCCGCCGCGAGTCCGTACCGGTCATCGCGCATCCCCTCCCTGTCCGCCCCCGCGGTCTGCGCCCGCCCCGCGGCCGTCCCCCGCACCGAGCGGGTCCGCGCCGCGGCCGCCGCGCGGGATCATGCCACGCCCCGCCCGCGCCCACCGGGGTTTTCAGTGCGCGGGCGGCAGCCCCAGTTCGGGGTGGGCGTCCAGGAGTCCCGGCGGGGCGGCCTGGCGCCAGGAGTCGACGAGGATGTCCCGCAGCTCGTCCTCGTCCTCCAGCGCGGCGAGTCTGGCTCTCACCCAGGCGAACTGGGCTTCGTGGGCGGCGATCCAGAACTTGTCCGGCTCGGCCAGCACCAGTTCGTCCCGCTCCTCCTTCGGGCAGCGCACGGCGATGGACGTCTCCTCCTCGGGGAGGGTCGCGAACATCTTCCCGGCCACCCGGAACGTGGGCATGCTCCAGGCGATCTTCTCCGCGGTGTCCGGCAGGGACAGGGCGATACGGCGTACGTCTTCTGCGTCCGGCATGCCACGCACCGTAGACCCTGCCACTGACAGTCACCCGGCCCGCGGGATCAGCCGCTTGTAGTAGAGGGTCGTCGGCCGCAACTCCCCCGCGGGGCTCGCCGCGTAGTCGGGAATGGTGCCGGCCGGGGTCCAGCCGGACGAGCGGTACAGGTGCTCGGCCGGGCTGCCTGTCTCGGTGTCGAGGTGGAGCAGGGTGATGCCGGCCGCGGCGGCCGCGTCCTCGGCCGTGGTGAGGAGGCGGCGGCCCAGCCCCCGGCCGCGTGCCGAGCGGTGCACCATCAGCTTCACGAGTTCGGCGCGGTGGGCGCTGTTCGGCTTGCCGGGGAAGTCCAGGCCCACGGTTCCGGCCACGCGGCCCGTGTCGTCGACGGCCGCCCAGACGGCGAGCCGGCCCGTCGCCGCTGCCGCCGCCCGCTCCCGCCACCAGGCGGCGGCCTCCGCGCGGGCGAGCGGCGCGAGGAACCCGACCGAGGCGCCGCCCGCCACCGTGTCGGCCAGCAGGTCCGCCAGCTCCTCGCAGCGCCCGAGGACCCGGGCGTCGTCCCAGTGCTCGACCCTCACGGCCGTACCACCGCCAGTGCGTAGCGCGCCCCGCCGGCTCCGGGGCAGCGGAACCGGGTCGGGCCGAAGACGCGCATGCGCAGGCAGTCGCCCGCGCCGAGCGGGTGGGTCCGCTCCCCCACGGTCACCTCCAGTGCTCCGTCGAGGACCCACAGGTGCTGTTCCAGACCGGGCACGGGCGGGCGGTCGTAGGCGATGTCGGCGCCCGGAGTGAGCCGGCCCTCGACCAGTTCGCCGCGCAGGCCGGCGTGCGGCGGGGACACCGACCGCCGTACGAAGCCGGAGGCCCTGTCCTCCCACACCTGCTGCTCGGCCGCCCGGACCACCGGGGCCGGTGCCGCCTCGACCTCGCTGAGCAGCTGGGACATGGTGCGGCCGTAGACGTGGCAGAGCCGGTTCAGGAGGGACGCGGTGGGGCTGGTCTCGGCGCGTTCGGCACGGGACAGCGTCGACCGGCTCACTCCGCTGCGGTCGGCCAACTCCCCCAGGGACCAGCCGTGGTGAGCCCGGAGTTCCACCAGCCGGGCGCCGATCCGGAGGTCGACGGAATCGTCTCTTCTCATATCCGGGACGCTATCCCGCATATGAGACGGGCGCGTTACGAGGTGCTCACGCCCGCGCCGCCTCGTCCAGCGCCTGGAGCACCGGTCGGATCAGCGGGTGCCCCTCGGCCCCGCGGCGCACGGCGGCGAACACACGGCGGGTCGGGGCCACGCCGTCGACCGGGCGTACGACCACGCCCGTGAGGTCCATGCCGCGCAGGGCGGAGCGTGGCACGAGGGCCACGCCCGCGTCGGCCGAGGCGAGCGCGACGACGGCGCGGAAGTCGTCGGAGGAGTGTTCCAGACGCGGCTGGTAGCCGGCGCTCTCGCAGGCCAGCACGACCACGTCGTGGCAGGGGTTGCCGGGGTACGGGCCGATCCACGGGTCCTTGGCCAGCTCGGCGAGCGGGACCTCCGCCGCGTCCGCGAGACGGTGGCCGACGGGGACCACGGCGTCGAACGGCTCGGCGTAGAGCGGCACATGGGTCAGACGGGGGTCGTCGGCGGACGGCGCGCCCCGGTACTCGACGGCCACGGCCACGTCCACCTGCCGGTCCAGCACCATCGGCAGGCTGGCGTCGCCCTCGGCGTCCTGGACCCGGATGCGTATGCCCGGCGCGGTGGCGGCGAGGCGGGCCACCGCGGGGGCCACCACCTGGGCGATGCCGGTCGCGAAGGCCGCCACGGTGACCGTCCCGGCCTCACCCGAGCCGTAGGCCGCCAGCTCGGCCTCGGCGCGCTCCAGCTGGGCGAGGACCGCGTTGGTGTGGCTGAGCAGGATCTCGCCGGCCGGGGTGAGCCGTACGCCCTTGGCGCCGCGCTCCACCAGGCGGTGGCCGGTCTCCTGCTCCAGGGCCGTCAGCTGCTGGGAGACGGCCGAGGGGGTGAGGTAGAGCGCGGCGGCTGCCGCGGTCACCGTGCGGTGGTCGGCCACCGCACGGAGGATGTGGAGCCGCCGTGCCTCGATCATGCGGTCAATTATCGCAAGGGGTCCGCCCTGGTCAGGACTCCAGCTCGGCGCGCGCCGCGACGAAGGCGTCGACCGCGCGGTCGACGTCCTCGGTGGAGTGCGCGGCGGACAGCTGGACGCGGATGCGGGCCTGGCCCTGCGGGACGACCGGGTAGGAGAACCCGATCACGTACACGCCCCGCTCCAGCAGCAGTTCGGCCAGGCGGGCCGCCTTCGCCGCGTCGCCGATCATGACGGGCGCGATGGCGTGGTCGCCGGGGAGGACGTCGAAGCCCTCCTCGGTCATCCGGCGGCGGAACAGCGCGGTGTTCTCGGCGAGCCGGACGCGCAGGTCGTCGGCGGACTCCAGCAGGTCGAGGACCTTCAGGGAGGCGGCGGCGATCACCGGGGCCAGGGTGTTGGAGAACAGGTACGGGCGCGAGCGCTGGCGCAGCAGGGCGACGATCTCGGCACGGGCCGCCACGTAGCCGCCGGAGGCGCCGCCGAGGGCCTTGCCGAGGGTGCCGGTGATGATGTCGACGCGGTCCATCACGCCGTGCAGCTCGGGGGTGCCGCGGCCGGTGGGGCCGACGAAGCCGACGGCGTGCGAGTCGTCGACCATGACCATGGCGTCGTAGCGGTCGGCCAGGTCGCAGATCTCGCGCAGCGGGGCCACGTAGCCGTCCATGGAGAACACGCCGTCGGTGACCACCAGCTTGCGCCGGGCGCCGCCCTCCGTCGCCTCCTTCAGCCTGGCCTCCAGGTCCGCGAGGTCGCGGTTGGCGTAGCGGAAGCGGCGGGCCTTGGACAGCCGGATGCCGTCGATGATGGAGGCGTGGTTGAGGGCGTCGGAGATCACCGCGTCCTCCTCGCCGAGGAGGGTCTCGAAGACACCGCCGTTGGCGTCGAAGCAGGAGGAGTAGAGGATCGTGTCCTCCTGGCCCAGGAAGGCCGCGAGGCGCGCCTCCAGCTCCTTGTGCACCTCCTGGGTGCCGCAGATGAAGCGGACGGAGGCCATGCCGTAGCCCCAGCGGTCCAGGGCCTGGTGGGCGGCTCCGACCACCGCGGGGTGGTCGGCGAGGCCGAGGTAGTTGTTGGCGCAGAAGTTGAGGACCTCGCCGGGGCGGCCGCCGGCGGAGACGTTGACGGTCGCGGACTGCGGGCTGTCGATGACGCGCTCGGGCTTGTGCAGGCCGGCGGCGCGGATCTCGTCGAGCGTGGCGCGCAGGTCGTCGCGGACGGTCTCGAACATGAGGGGGACTCCTGAAGGTGCTTGCGGGCGAGGGGGTTACGCGGTCCAGTCGAGGATGACCTTGCCGCCGCGGCCGCTCGCCGCGTCGTCGAACGCGGCCTCGAAGTCGCGGTAGCCGTACCGGCCGGTGATCACGGGGGCGAGGTCCAGACCGGCCTCCAGGAGGACCGACATCGCGTACCAGGTCTCGAACATCTCACGGCCGTAGATGCCCTTGATGGTGATCATCGAGGTGACGACGCGGGCCCAGTCGACCGGGAACTCCTGCGCCGGAAGGCCGAGCATGGCGATGCGGCCGCCGTGCGTCATGTTGGCGATCATCTCCCGCATGGCCTCGGCGCGCCCGGACATCTCCAGACCGATGTCGAAGCCCTCGCGCAGCCCCAGCTCCCGCTGCCCGTCGGCGATCGACGACCCGGCGACGTTCAGGGCCAGGCTCACGCCGATCTTGCGGGCCAGCTCCAGGCGCTCCTCGCTGACGTCGGTGATGACGACGTTGCGGGCACCCGCGTGCCGGGCCACCGCGGCGGCCATCAGGCCGATCGGGCCGGCACCGGTGATCAGGACGTCCTCGCCGACCAGCGGGAAGGACAGCGCGGTGTGCACGGCGTTGCCGAACGGGTCGAAGATCGCGGCGATGTCGAGGTCGACCGGGATGCGGTGCACCCACACGTTGGACGCGGGCAGGGCCACGTACTCCGCGAAGGCCCCGTCGCGGCCGACGCCGAGGCCGACCGTGGCCCGGCACAGGTGACGGCGGCCGGCCAGGCAGTTGCGGCACTTGCCGCACACCAGATGGCCCTCGCCGCTGACCCGGTCGCCGATGCGGATGTCGGTCACGTCGCGGCCGATCTCGACGACCTGCCCGACGAACTCGTGGCCGACCACGAGGGGGGTGCGGATGGCCTGCTGCGCCCACCCGTCCCAGGCCCGGATGTGCAGGTCGGTGCCGCAGATACCGGTCCGCATGACCTTGATCATCACGTCGCCGGGACCGATCTCGGGCTCCGGGACGTCCGTCAGCCAGAGTCCCGGCTCCGCCTTCTCCTTGACCAGTGCCTTCAACGCTACGGCTCCTGTGGTTGAGGTCCCGGACCGCGGGCACGCCGAAGGAGCCCGCACCGGGTCAGAGTGGTGGAATCACTCTGCAATCTGCCGTACGCGCGCCGACGGGTCCATCGAGCTTTTCTTAACCGCCGCCTCAGCTTTCCTTCACACCCCCCGCGGCCCCGGGATCACAGGGGCAGACCGTCCCGCGCACTGCGTTCGATCCGTACGACGAGGTCGGCGGCCAGCGCCTTGATGGTCTCCAGGCCCTCCCTGCCCCATGCGCGGGGCGTCGTGTCGGCGGCGCACACCGTGCCGAGCGCCATGCCGGAGCTGTCGATGAGCGGCGCGCCGAGGTAGGAGCGGATGCCGAACTCGTCGACGACCGGGTTGCCGGCGAACCGCGGGTAGTCGCGGACGTCCTCCAGGACCAGGGCCTTGCGCCGGACCACCACATGCGGGCAGAAGCCGTGTTCGCGCGGCAGGACCCGGCCGAACTCCGGTCTGCTGCCGTCCTCCCGCAGCACCGGCGCGACGGCCGGGACGCACAGGCCCGCGAAGAACTGGTGCTCCTCGCCGATGAAGTTGACCATGGCGTAGGGCGCGCCGGTGAGATGGGCGAGATGAGCCGCGAAGACGTCGAGCGCGGGGTCGGGACGGTCCGCGAGACCGAGTCCGCGCAGCCGGTGGACCCGGGCGGGGGCCTCCTTGTCCTCGGGGGTGAGCAGCAGCCCCCGGACCGGCCGGGGCGGCTCGTAGCTCATGGCCGGACTCCGTCGCTGTGGGCGTACCTCATACAGGGGCTCCGTGGGCGGTAGGGCGGGATCACATGTGGGCGCCATGGCTCGGCGCGGGCGCCGGGGCGTGGGCGAGGAGGTGGCGTACGAGGGTGAGCAGGGTCTGCACCCCGGAGCTGGAGATGCGGGCGTCGCAGCGCACCACCGGGATCTCCGGGTCGAGGTCGATGGCGGTGCGCACCTCCTCGGGGTCGTAGCGGTAGGAGCCGTCGAACTCGTTGACGGCGACGATGAAGGCGAGCCCGCGCTCCTCGAAGAAGTCCACGGCGGCGAAGCAGTCCTGGAGCCGGCGGGTGTCGGCGAGGATCACCGCGCCGAGCGCGCCCTCGGACAGCTCGTCCCACATGAACCAGAACCGCTCCTGCCCGGGTGTGCCGAACAGGTACAGCACATGTTCCGGATCGAGGGTGATCCGGCCGAAGTCCATGGCGACCGTGGTCTCCATCTTGTTCTCGACGCCGTCGAGGTTGTCCGTCGCCGCGCCGACCGTGGTGAGCAGCTCCTCCGTGCTGAGCGGGGCGATCTCGCTGACCGCGCCCACGAAGGTCGTCTTGCCGACCCCGAACCCGCCCGCCACCAGGATCTTGAGCGCGGTGGGGAACGGGTCAGAGCTGTCGTCGTAGTCCATCGAGCACTGCCTCCAGCAGAGACCGGTCAGTAGGAGTGTGGTGGAACGCGGGGGGCTTGGTGGTCAGCGCCCCGCAGTCGACCAGGTCCGCCAGCAGGACCTTGGTGACCACCGCGGGCAGTTTCAGGTGCGCGGCGACCTCGGCGACCGACACGGGCGCCCGGCTCAGGTCCAGCGCCTGGGCGTGCTCGGGGCCCAGATAGCCGAGCGGGGTGACGCCGGTGGCCATCACCTGGGAGATGAGGTCGAGGGAGACGCTGGGCTCGGTGCGGCCGTTGCTGACCGTGAACGGGCGCACCAGCCGTCCCGCCGCGTCGTCCAGCCAGGGCCCGTCACCGGCTGCGGCCACGCTCAAGGCCTCGTCGCCGTGCGTTCGGCGGTGTGCTGACGGGGGGCGGTCACCAGGTACGGGCGGACGCTCTTGACCAGCATCGCCATCTCGTAGCCGAGCACGGCCGCGTCGGCCTCGCGGCCGGCGAGCACCGCGAGGCAGGTGCCGGAGCCGGCGGTGGTGACGAACAGCAGGGTCGAGTCGAGTTCGACGACGACCTGGCGGACGTCGCCGCCGTCGCCGAACCGGACGCCCGCGCTGCGCCCCAGGGAGTACAGCCCGGAGGCGAGGGCCGCCATGTGGTCGGCGCTGTCGTGGTCGAGCCCGTGGACGGACTTGACCAGTCCGTCGCAGGACAGGAGCACCGCGCTGGTGGTGTGCGGAACGCGCTGCACGAGGCCGCTCAGCAGCCAGTCGAGGTCGGATGCGTGGACGGTCGGCGCATCGCTCGCCATGGTGGATCGACTCCTTGAATACGAAGTGGGGAGCGCTGGTGGGGGGGTGCACGGGTGCGGGGCAGGTCATCCGGCCGGAGCGCTCCCCTCGGTCCGGCCGGTGCCACGGGCGCCGTCGCCTGCGGGCGCGTGAGCGCGTTCCTGGAATATGGGCGCCGGGTCCGTGCTCCCCGGCCCGGGGCTCTCCCGGTCCGTGTACGCGTCTTCCGCACCCATGCTTTCCGGGCCCGTGTGGTCCGGGCCGCCGTGCGCGGACCGGGCACGCGCGGGCTCGGCCGGCTGTGGCGCGGCCGACTGCGTGTGCGCGGCGTCCAGGTGGGTGTGCGGGGACTCCATGGGGGACGGGTCCGGGCGGGACGGCCCCAGGTGCAGGGCGCCCGTGTGTACGGAACCCGTGTGCCAGGACTCCGTGTGCGGGAGGTCCCGGGCGGCTGTGTCCGTCGGCGCCCTGTGCTGCTGTGCCTCGGCGAGCCCGATCCCGCGCTGGAAGGCCGCCATCAGGCCGGGGTCGTGGCCCGCGACGGTGTCGCCGTCCTGGCGGGGGGCGGGGCCGCCGCGCAGCTGGGGCACGATGTGCTCCTGGGCGCGGCGGCGGGGCAGTTCGGGTTTGACCATGGTGCCGCGCACCGAGCCGCCGCGCGTGGTGGGCGGCATGCCCGCGTGCGTCTCCAGCACCTCCCGGTCCTGTGCGCTGACGCCGGGCACGGCGTCGGCGGGGGTGGGCCGTTCCTCATGGGCACCACGCACGGGAAGAGGAGCGGGAACATCTCCACCGCCGCGCACCGGGAGCTGGGTCGGGACGCCCTCCGGCCGCACACCCTCACCACGGTCGCCGCCACGCACGGGGAGCGGAGCCGGGGGGCCTCCCTGCCATGCGCCCTCGTCGCCACCGCGCACCGGACCCCGGACGCCATCGTCCTGCCGCATGCCCTCGTCGCCGCCGCGCACCGAAAGCTCGGTCGGGACGCCCTCCTGCAGCACACCCTCACCCCGGTCGCCGCCACGCACAGGGAGCGGGGCCGGGGGGCCTCCCTGCCATGCGCCCTCGTCGCCACCGCGCACCGGACCCCGGACGCCATCGTCCTGCCGCATGCCCTCGTCGCCACCGCGCACCGAAAACTCGGTCGGGACGCCCTCCGGCCGCACACCCTCACCCCGGTCGCCGCCACGAACGGGGAGCGGAGCCGGGGCACCGCCCTGCCATGCATCCTCGTCGCCACGCAACGGGCCCGGGGTCGGGAAGCCTCCCTGCCGGACGCCGTCCCCGGCTTCAGCGCCTCGGGCCGGGTGCGCGGCTGGGACGCCCCCCTGCTGTACGGCCTCGGCGCCGCGCATGGGCAGCGGGGCCGGGGCGGCTCCCTGCGGTGCGCCCTCGCCGCCTCGCGCCGGGCGTGGGGCCGGAACGCCCCCCTGGCGTACGGCCTCGCCGCTCTTGTCGCCGAGCCGTGCGGAACCGCTCTCGGTCCCCCGGCGTCCGGGGACGCTGTCGCCGCCGCGGCGCCCGGATCCGCGTTGGGCGTGCCTGCGCCGCCCGGCCGCCGCGCCCTGTCCGGCGCCCGCCGGGGTCCCGGGCTCGCCGTCGAACCGCGGGCCGGTCCCGGCCGGGGATCCGGACCCCGCCCTGCCTGTGGGGGTCGCCCCGAGGCCGGCCCCCGCACTTCCTGGTGACCCGATGCCGGCCGTGGGTCCGGAGCCGGCCCGGGCCGGGACCCCCTTCATCGGCAGAGGAGTTCCGGAGGTCTGCACCTGGTGCAGGGAACCGGTGTCGGCCGGGTTCGGCGGTGGTACGGCCGTCCCGGCGGCCGCCCCCGGTACGCCGGGCGCCGATCCCAACAGGGCCTGGGGGACGACGAGTACGGCCTGCACACCGCCGTAGATGTTGGTCTGGAGCCGCACGCCGATCCCGTGCCGGCGGGCGAGCTGGGAGACGACGTACAGGCCGATGCGGCCGTCGGCCAGCAGGCTGGCGACGTTGACCTGGTCGGGGTCGGCGAGCAGGGCGTTCATCCTGTTCTGTTCGCCGACCGGCATGCCGAGCCCGCGGTCCTCGACCTCCACGGCGAGCCCGGAGGTGACGAGGTTGGCCCGTAGCAGCACCTGGGTGTGCGGGGCGGAGAACACCGACGCGTTCTCGATGAGTTCGGCGAGCAGATGGATGACGTCGGCGACGGCGTGGCCGCGCAGTTCGCCGTCGATCGGCGGCACCAGCTTGACCCGGGAGTACTGCTCGACCTCGGCGATGGCCGAGCGCAGCACCTCGGTCATGGTGACCGGGTTGCTCCACTGGCGCCGGGAGACGGCGCCGCCGAGCACGGCGAGGTTCTCGGCGTGCCGCCGGATCCGGGTGGCCAGGTGGCTCAAGTGAAGTTGAGCCTGCCGGTGCGGGTGCGCTTCAGCTCGAAGAAGTCCGGGTAGCCGGCCAGCGCGCGTGCGCGGTCGAAGATACGGGCAGCGTCTTCGCCACGGGGAATCGAGCTCAGCACCGGGCCGAAGAACGCGGTTCCGTCGATGTGGATGGTGGGCGTGCCCACCTCCTCGCCGACCGGGTCCATGCCCTCGTGGTGGCTCGTACGCAGCATTGCGTCGTACTTGCCGCTGTCGGCAGCGGCGAGCAGCCCTTCGGGCAGACCGACCTCTGCCAGCGCCTGCCGGGCCGCTGCTGTGAAGTCCTTCTCGCCGCCGTTGTGGATCCGGGTGCCGAGGGCGGTGTAGAGGTCGGGCAGGATCCGGTTGCCGTGGTCCTGCTCGGCGGCGATGCAGATCCGGACGAGGGCGAGGGACCTGTCGACCAGGTCCCGGTACCACTCGGGCAGTTCGCGGTTCTCGTTGAGCACGTACAGGCTCATCACGCGGAATCGCAGGTCCAGGTCGCGGTGTTGTTCCACCTCAAGGATCCATCGCGAGGTGACCCACGCGAAAGGGCAGGCCGGGTCGAAGTAGAAGGTGACCTCGGAGGGTCCCGCGGGCAGGGGCGTCATCGAGGGATCTCCATGGGGATGCACGGACAGGCGGTTGCCGCCACACGGATGCGTGGCAACGGATGGGGATTCGGGTCAGTGCGAGGGCGTGATGAGGTCGCCGGCGCGGGCGGCTGCGGCCAGGGCGTCCGGGTTCCCGGTGCGTTCGTAGGACTCTGCGGCGGTGTCGGTGAACTTGATGACATGCTCGTCGCCGTGATCGACCGATCGCAGGACCGCCTCGGACACCGGGTCTGCGGTGGTGGGCGCGAAGGGCAGTTCGTCGCGCGGGATCGCGTAGGTGGGCTCGTAGGCGGAGATGATCGCGGCGCTCGCGGACCAGACGGCGGTCAGGCTTGGCGCCCACAGCGCACGCGGGAGTACGGGCAGGGTGTGAAGTACGGCGTTCGGCGCGGTGGCCGTGTGCACCAGCAGTACGGGGCTGCCGTGCCCGTGAGTGAGGTAGCGCTCGGTTGCCGCGTCGACCAGGTGCTGCAACAGCCGAACGACATCGTCGTCGTCTGCGGGGGCGCGCAGGGCGGCTTGCGCTCGCGACCAGCCCGGTACGTCGGTCAAACGGCCCAGGCGGTGGGCGATCAGGCCGTTCTGTTCGGGCAGATGCGGGACCTGCGACAGGGCCTGTGCCGGGTCCAGCAGGCCCGAGGGTGCCGTGGCGCCCGGAATTGTGCGGCAGCGGGCCGCCCAGAACGCCAGTCCATGGGCGAGCTCGGCGACGGAGGCGGCGCTGGCGTTTCCGTCGGCGGTGTTCGTGTGGGTGAGGGTACGGACCGCGTGCCCGACGCGGATGACCCCGTGAGTGGCTCCGGCGGCGATCCCCGGTAGCAGGCGGGGCCACCATTGCGCCAGGACATCCGTCCACGGCCGTTCGGCGGCGCA
Source organism: Streptomyces sp. NPDC004561 (assembly GCF_053602155.1). Taxonomy (NCBI): domain Bacteria; kingdom Bacillati; phylum Actinomycetota; class Actinomycetes; order Kitasatosporales; family Streptomycetaceae; genus Streptomyces; species Streptomyces sp. NPDC004561. The sequence goes on along the minus strand of NZ_JBSGDB010000094.1, from coordinate 7,160 downwards.
CCGGGTGAAGTACGCAGTCCAGTCGCCTATGCGCCGGCCGTCACCGAGCGCCTCGCGCCAGTCGGCGTCCGTGATCGGCTGCCGGGCACGGGGCATCTCGACCAGCCGGTCCACGTAGCGGTCGACCCACCTCGGGATGTCGGTCTCGAACCCCCGCCGTGCCAGTGCCTCGGCCGCCATCGGCCCGTGGTTGGTCAGTCCGTTGTTGCCGTGCTCGTCGCCGCTGAACTCCGGACCGGTGAGGTGGAAGCGTTCGTACGCCTCATACAGGGTGCCAGTCGTACTCATGCTGCTACCTCTCTGTGCCCCGGGTCGCCGGGCGGAACCTGCTTTGACCGCTGTAGCGGCGCGTGTCACGCTAGCCACCCGGATTGGACGGCCACAGGACCAATGCGTGGCCCTTTCGATTGGGCCAATGTGAGCGCGAACGGCTTCCACGTCAGCCTCGAAGGGCGCGGTGACCTCACCACCCGGATCTACCAGGCGCTCCTCGCCGGCATCCGCGACGGGCGCCTACGCCCCGGAGACCGACTTCCGCCGACGCGGACTTTCGCCCGCAGCCTGGAGGTCTCCCGCAACACCGTCGCCGCTGCGTACGAGCGACTGACCGCCGATGGCTTCCTGGTCGCACGAGTCGGCGACGGCACCTTCGTTGCCGCAGAAGCACCCCTGGCGCAGCGCGACCGCGAACCCACCGCCGCCGCGATCAGGCCACGCGCCGACTGGACGTCCACCCCGACCCCGACCAGCTCACAGCAGGACGTTCCGCGCTACGACTTTCGGGTCGGCATCCCTGATGCGAGCCTGTTCCCCTTCGGCACCTGGCGGCGGCTGGTCACCAGCGAGCTCCGGCTCAAGGCCAACAGCCCGGGGCTGTACGCCGAGCCCTCAGGCCATCCCCAGCTGCGGGAGGCAGTTTCCCGGTACACCGGGCTCTCCCGTTCAGTGCGGTCCGGACCCGACGACGTCCTCATCACCAATGGCGCCCAACAAGCGTTCGACCTCATCGGGCGTGTCCTGATCACGCCTGGTGACATCGTCGCCGTTGAGGAGCCCGGATATCCACCCGCGCGCGACCTCTTCGCCTCCCTCGGGGCTCGGGTGACCGGCGTACCGGTCGACGCCGAGGGGCTTGTCGTGGACCGTCTGCCGCCCACTGCCCAGCTGATCTACACCACGCCGTCGCACCAGTTCCCGCTCGGCACGTCGATGTCACTCGCCCGGCGGGCCGCCCTGCTGTCCTGGGCACGGGAACGGGACGCGGTAATCATCGAGGACGACTACGACAGCGAGTTCCGTTTCTCCCGGCGCCCGTTGGAGCCGCTCCAGAGCCTCGACACCGCGGGGCGGGTGCTCTACGTCGGCACGTTCTCCAAGACCATGCTGCCCGGTGTGCGCATCGGATTCATCGTCGCACCGCCAACACTGCGCTCGGCCCTGCGAGCAGCGAAGCAGCTCAGCGACGGGTACGGACAGATCGCAAGCCAAGCAGCGCTGGCCCGATTCATCAACGAGGGCCACCTCGCCCAGCACATCCGCAAGGCAGCACGTGCCTACCAATACCGACACGACACGATCATCCGGATCGTTGAACAGGACTTCGCCGACCAGTTGCAGCTCCTACCGTCCTCGGCAGGACTGCACGTCTGCGCAAGACTGTGCTCCGGTGATCCGACAGTCCCCCTGGCCGTTGCCGCCGCCGCGCGCGAATGCGGTCTCGCGATTGAACCGCTGTCCCACTACTGCCGCACGAACCCCGCCCAGGCAGGGTTCGTCCTCGGCTTCGGCGCCGCAAGACCCGACACCATAGAGGAAGGACTCGACCGATTCGGCGCGCTGCTGGCCCGGCAAGCCACAGGACTACTCTGAAGGTCAGGGTGTTTGCGACAGGTTCCAAAACTGCCCGGCGAAAACAGCGAGGTCTTCAGGAGGCTTATTCACGGGGTTTCACCACCCCTCTCTGCGTCAACTCGCCCAGATGCCCCGGCGCGTATGCACCCCCAGCCATCTCGATCGCGCGTGTGATCACAGACTTGACGGACTACCGGCGCAGGACACTAGATGATCAATTCCAAGGGGTGCCTGCGGAGGGTGTGGGGGTGGGCGGTCAGGCGTCGGGGTCGACTTCGGGGTGCGTGAACCGCACGGGCTTGCCCAGCGACCGGGCGTAGCCGATTTCGGCTCGGGTGCTGTCTCCGATGTAGTCGCCGACTACGAGCACCTCATCAGCGAGCCGGATCTTCGCTCGGTGCAGATCGTCGAGTCGAACCTTCAGCGCCTCGGCCTCGACAGGATCGGACCAAAGTTCGTGCGGCGACTTCATGTCGCAACCCGGCTTGACGACAATCTTTCCGGCTTTGGTCTCCCGCAGATCGGCCTCGGTCATCTCGGTCATGAAACGGGTGGAGCCGCAGATCACGACGATACGCGGGAGGCTCAGCCGCTTCTTCGCGTCGGCGAGTTTCTCCTCGGGGGTGAGCGGTTGCGGGTATGACACTGGTTCCTCCTGGTGGTGTGGTCCAAGGGGTGCCTGCGGAGACGAGAAAGAAAGGGCTGCCGCTCTGCCTCATCGGAGACTCGGGCACCGGCAAATCACACTTGCTGATCTCCCTCGGCACCGAGGCCGCGATGGCTGGCTTCCGCGTCAAGTACGTCCTGGCAACGAAGCTGGTCAACGAGCTTGTCGAAGCCGCCGACGAGAAGCAGCTGACCAAGACGATCGCCCGCTACGGCCGCGTCGACCTCCTCTGTATCGACGAACTCGGCTACATGGAGCTCGACCGCCGCGGCGCCGAACTTCCTCCTCCAAGTCCTGACCGAGCGCGAGGAGAAGAACAGCGTGGCCATCGCTTCCAACGAGTCCTTCGGAGGATGGACCAAGAGCTTCCCCCCCGCCTCTGCGCTGCCACCGTTGACCGCCTCACTTTCGGCGGCAACATCTTCGAGACCGGCACCGACTCCTACCGCCTCGCGACCACCCGCGCCCGAGCCGAACAACAGTCCCTGGGCTGAGGGGCCCGATCGAAGAGGCGAGAAAGGTCAGGACTGCGCGGTCCGGAACGCGAGATACCGGCTGAAGGCTTCGTGGCTGTCGGGAGTGAAGCGCCACTCCAACAGGGCCGAGTGAAGCTCCGACTCGGTCAGCCAGCCATGCCAGGCGACCTCATCGGGATCGGGGGCCACAGCGTCCGGAACCACGGCTTCATGCACGCCGAGCCAGTGAGGGCTCAAGCCACTGCGGTTGATGAACGTGAACAGCAAGCACGGCAGGCCACGAATGCCCAGCTCTTCGGCCAACTCCCGTGCGGCAGCCTGTTCATAGGATTCGCCGACATCCACGGCGCCACCGACCACGACCTCATAGAGCCCGGGAAAGCGCGACAGCTGCTCCGACCGCCGATGGACGAGGATCCGGCCACGCTCATCACGACACACCGTCGAGGCGATTCGATGCAGCCAACCCTCCCGGATGGCCTGCCGACGGGTGACCACCCCCAGGACACGATCTTGACAGTCGACACGCTCCACCAGTTCATCCACGAAGCACACCCTGGCAGAACCCACTGACAACGCCGTTTCTCGGCGAGCCGTTCTCGGAACTCGACAACGTTCTGGACCCACTTGATCAACATCTGTTGCCTGAACTCGGTATCAACCGTTCTCGCGGAGAACGGACAGCGCATGTCCGCCAGGTTGGGAGACAGCCGGTGTCCGTCGGCTACCCGAAAAGTTCACGAGTTTCGACGGCGCTGTACTCGCGGTGCCTGATGGGGCTTCAGGCAGGCGCGAACGTGTGCCCGTATCGTCGCCGTCAGCCGGTGCGCCGAGCGCGGGTTAGTGCCAGGCCGCCGAGAGCTGTGCCGATCAGCCCCAGTGCCAGGGCCATGGCGCCGCCGAGTACTCCGTTGCCAGTCCCGGGGCCACCGTCGGCGACGGCCAGGTTCACTACGCCCATGGCCAAGCCGACCAGTCCCGCCGCCAGGGCCATGACGGCCCTTTTTCGCCTGTTGCCGATGCCGGGACGATCGGATGAGCGGGTCAGAGCCAGTCCGCCGATGACCACGCCGGCCAGTGCCACGACGGCGGCCGTAGTACCTACCAGTCGCCCGGAGGTCAGGCCGGTGGTGGCAGCCGACTGGACTGCGATGTGCGCGGCTGCCGGTGCGGCAAGCACGGATTGGACTGCCATGAGAGGCCTCCTTGTCTCCGGCGATTCGATGTCGCCAGTGCGATTCGAAGTCGGCCCAGCCTGTCGGTCGGCCCCGCCGTAAGTCGTCCAGCGGACGCAGACAATTCGTGCTGCTGCGGGTGGTTCATGCGCCTGCTGCGGGGGCGGCAGACGACGCACGGTTACCGCGGGCGCGGTAGTCGGCCGCTCGTTCGTGAGCGGGACTCGCCTGTAGTGGCGTCCGGCTAGGGTGCGCCTATGGACAGAGGACGGTTCGGTGTCCCGGCCGGTGTCTGGAACTGGGCGGTCGCCGTCGGCGTGGCGGCGCTGCTGGTGGGCACCGGGCTGTCCGGTGAGAGCTCCACGGCGAACAGCGACCTGCTCGGCTACGCGCTGCTGGCGGGCGGCGGGCTGGCGCTGGCTGCCGGCCGCCGGGCTCCGCTTCTGGTCCTGGCCGTTACCGGGCTGTGTGCGGTGGGGTATCAGGCGGCCGGGTTCGACGTGCTCGCCGTCTCGTATCTGGTCGCGGTTTACGGCGCCGTGCGGGCCGGTCACCGCGCCATCACCGTGGCGGCGTCCGTCGCCATGCTGGTCGCTCTCCACCTCACGGCGCTGGTCTTCCAGGACGAGCCGGTGCGCGAGGCGTTCGGGCGAGGCGGCGGCGTGCTCGAGATCGCCTGGCTGATCGCCGCCTTCGCCGCGGGGGAGGCGGTGCGGCAGGCCGAGCGGCGGGCGGAGGAGGCCGAGCGGACCCGGGAGGAGACCGCGCGGCGTCGCGCCGATGAGGAGCGGCTGCGCATCGCGCGGGAGCTGCACGATTCACTCACTCATCAGATCTCGGTCATCAAGGTGCAGGCCGAAGTCGCGGTCCATGTGGCCCGCAGACTCGGCGAGCAGGTGCCGGACGCGATGCTGGCGATCCAGGAGGCCGGCCGTGAGGCCAGCCGGGAACTGCGTGCCACGCTGGAGGCATTGCGCGACGACGACACGACCCCGCCGCGCGGGCTCGACGACGTTCCGGAACTGGTCGAAAGATCCCGGACGTTGGGCCTGGACGCCACGCTGACGATCGACGGGCGGCAGCACGACGTACCTGCTGCGGTGGACCGGACCGTCTACCGGATCGTGCAGGAGGCGCTCACCAACGTCGCCCGGCACGCCGACGCCACCGCCGCGATGGTCCGCATCGACTGCCTTCCGGATGCCCTCGCCATACGCATCGACGACGACGGCAAGGCGACGCCGGCAGCCGCCCCGCTGCCCGGCCTCGGGCTGCTCGGCATGCGCGAACGCGTCACCGCCCTCGGTGGCCGGCTACACGCCGAACCACGTGACGGGGGCGGCTTCACCGTCCAAGCCGAACTCCCCGTGGACCGGACGTCATGATCCGTGTCCTGCTGGTCGACGACCAGCCCCTCATTCGCAGCGGATTTCGAGCCCTCCTCAACCTCGAGGACGACATCGAGGTGGTGGCCGAGGCCGCAGATGGCGGCGGGGGCCTGGAACTCGCCAAGAAGTACATGCCCGACGTCGCGCTCATCGACATCCGAATGCCGGTCATCGACGGCATCGAGGCAACCCGGCGCATCGCCGCGGATCCGGCCCTGGCCGGGGTACACGTGGTCATCCTGACCAACTACGGCCTGGACGAGTACGTCTTCGACGCCCTGCGCGCCGGCGCTGCTGGCTTCCTGGTCAAGGACGTGGTGCCGGAGGACTTCCTGCACGCCGTACGCGTCGCCGCTCGTGGCGATGCCCTGCTCGCGCCCTCGATCACCCGCAAGCTGATCAACCGGTACGTCACCGAGCCGCTCCCCACCGACACCGGCACGGGGCTGGAGGAGCTGACCAGCCGCGAACGCGAGGCCGTTGTCCTGGTCGCGCAGGGTCTGCCCAACGACGAGATCGCCGCCCGCATGGTGATCAGCCCGCTGACCGCGAAAACCCACATCAACCGGGCCATGACCAAGCTCCACGCTCGTGACCGCGCCCAACTCGTGGTCTTGGCCTACGAGTCCGGCTTGGTGGTCCCACGCAACCCTTGACTGTGCGTCACGCAACCGCTTCGCATGGTTGACCGGATCTCTTGAGCGCAAGACCCGTCCTTCAGGGCGGGGTTGGTTCATCCTTGGCGCGGAGCCGCGCAGCGGCGGAGTTCTCTGCGCTGTCAGTGACGTGCCCTAGGTTGATCACGTCAGCCCAAGAGGGGGTGTGCTCATGCTGTCCGGTCGCCGTTACCTGCTCGACCTGTTGCCCGAACAACGGCAGATGTGCGAGGAGTTCGGCAAAGTCTGCCGGTCGGTGTGGAACACCGCTTTGGAGCAGCGCCGGGAATACCGCCGACGCGGGGCGTGGATGAACTACGCCCCGCAGTGCGCCGAGTTGGCCGATGCCAAGCGTGAGCATCCGTGGTTGAGGGCGGCACCGTCACACGCGTTGCAGCAGACCTTGCGTGATCTGGACCGGGCCTGTCGGGAGCACGGCACGTCACGGTGCGATGGCGGTCGAAGGCACGCTGGTCGCCGTCGTTCAGGTTCCCCGACGCCCAGCAGATCAGCGTGGAGCGGCTGGGACGCAAGTGGGGCCGGGTCAAGCTGCCGAAGCTGGGCTGGGTCCGCTTTCGCTGGTCCCGCCCTTTGGGTGGTGAGATCCGTTCCGCGACCGTGTCCCGCAAGGGCGGCCGTTGGTTCGTGTCCTTCCTTGTGGACGACCACACCGCCACTCCCGCACGGCACGCCATGCCCGGCACCGCCGTGGGCATCGACCGCGGGGTCAAGACCGCCGCCGTCACCTCGGACGGCGACTTGTATGACCGGGCCTTCATCACCGCCGGCGAGACCGCCCGCTACCGGCGTCTGCAACAGCGCCTCGCCCGGTCCAAGCGCGGCAGCGCGGGCCGGCGCAAGACGACCTGGGCCATGGGCCGGATCACGTCCCGAGTCTCCAACCGGCGTGGGGACTTCTGCGCGCAGATAGCCGCCCGGATCGTGGC
>NZ_JBSGDB010000093.1:0-22982 GCF_053602155.1 Streptomyces sp. NPDC004561 | reverse complement strand
CAGGGCGCGGACCGCGACCACCGCCAACGACAGGGCGGCGAGCGGGGGTTGCTCGACACGCCGTCGGGGGTCCGGGATCAGCCGACCGCGAGCTGGCGTGGCGACGCCGGGGGCCTGCGGCGCGGGAAGACCTCGCCGGGCGTGGGAATGGGCCGCTTCGGTGAGGCCGGCTCCGGTTCGGGGGCGGGCCGCTCGGCGGGCGCCGGCCCGGGCTTCGGAGCGGGCTTCTGCGGGGGTTTCTCCGTGTCCGCGGGTTCTCCCGCCCCCGCCTCGGCAGCGCCGCCGGGAAGGGCCGTCAGGCGCGTCCGCGCGGGTGGTACGGCGGGCGCCGGGACCTTGCGCGCGCCCTGGGCGAAGCGCGCCCGCACATCCTGTTCGGCCAGCGCCTGGCAACGGTCCAGCAGGGCCGCCGCCGCGGCGGTCCCGCGCAGCGCCCGCAGCGCGGCGAGGTCGTCCGGAGTCGGCCGGTGCCCGGCGCCCAGCGCCTCCTCCAGGAGGCCGAGGTAGCCGGCCGCGGTGCCCGGGAGCGCGGCCCGGTACCGGCCGAGATCGGCCACCAGGAAGGCGCGCAGTCTGGCTCCCTCGCACATCGCCTCGTCGAGCGACTCGGCGAGGCGGAAGCAGTCCTGGACGTCCTCGGCGGACGCCTGGCCGGGGTGAAGGGCGAGGGCGAGGGCGCGGCGGAGCACACGCAGCTCCTCCGCGCCGAACGCCATGCCGCCGCGGGATCCGTATGGCGTGGGCATGCGGGCGACGCTACCGCTAATCGGACAAAAGTGACGAATTGGGAACATGTGTCGCCGCGTGTCGCTGGGGGTTTCCCTCGACCGGGGTCACGGACCCGCCCGGCGCCCCGCGGGGCGCCGGGACCTCACAGCCGGGACACGTTCCGTTCGTACACCAGGCGCAGCCCGATCAGCGTCAGCCACGGCTGGTGCTCGTCGATCACCGAGGACTCCCCCAGCACCATCGGCGCGAGCCCGCCCGTGGCGATCACCGTCACGTCGTCCGGATCGTCGGCCATCTCCCGCGCCATACGGCTGACGACCCCGTCGACCTGCCCGGCGAACCCGTAGACGATGCCCGCCTGCATGGCCTCGACGGTGTTCTTGCCGATCACGCTGCGCGGCCTGGCCACCTCGATCTTCCGCAGCTGCGCGCCCTTCACGCCGAGCGCCTCCACGGAGATCTCGATACCGGGCGCGATGACCCCGCCGACGTACTCCCCGCGCGCGGAGACCGCGTCGAACGTGGTCGCCGTACCGAAGTCCACGACGATCGCCGGGCCGCCGTAGAGCTCGACGGCCGCGACCGCGTTGATGATCCGGTCCGCGCCGACCTCCTTGGGGTTGTCGGTGAGGATCGGCACGCCCGTCTTCACGCCCGGCTCCACCAGGACCGCCGGCACGTCCCCGTAGTAGCGGCGGGTGACCTCACGCAGCTCGTGCAGGACCGCCGGGACGGTGGCGCAGATCGCGATGCCGTCGATGCCGTCGCCCAGCTCCTCGCCGAGCAGCGGGTGCATGCCCATCAGGCCCTGGAGCAGCACGGCCAGTTCGTCGGCCGTGCGGCGGGCGTCGGTGGAGATGCGCCAGTGCTCGACGATGTCCTCGCCGTCGAACAGGCCGAGGACGGTGTGCGTGTTGCCGACGTCGATGGTGAGCAGCATGGCCGTTACTCCGCCTCGCGCAGGTCCAGGCCGATGTCCAGGCTCGGCGAGGAGTGGGTGAGCGCGCCGACGGCCAGGAAGTCCACGCCGGTGTCGGCGTACGCGCGCGCGGTGCCGAGCGTCAGCCGGCCCGAGGCCTCCAGCAGCGCCCGGCCACCGGCGATGCCGACGGCCTCCGCGCACTCGCCGGGCGTGAAGTTGTCCAGCAGGATCAGGTCGGCGCCCGCGTCGACCACCTCGCGCAGCTGGTGCAGGGTGTCGACCTCGACCTCGATCGGCACCTCCGGGAACGACTCCCGCACGGCCTTGAACGCCTGCGCCACACCGCCGGCGGCGACCACGTGGTTGTCCTTCACCAGGGCCGCGTCGGACAGCGACATGCGGTGGTTGACGCCCCCGCCGCAGCGGACGGCGAACTTCTCCAGCGAGCGCAGGCCGGGGGTCGTCTTGCGGGTGTCGCGGACCTTGGTGGTGGTGCCGTCCAGGGCGTCCGCCCACGCGCGCGTGGCGGTCGCGATGCCGGACAGGCGGCACAGGATGTTCAGCGCGCTGCGCTCGGCGGTGAGCAGGTCACGCGTGCGCGTGGTGACCGACAGCAGCTTCTGCCCGGCCTCGACGCGGTCTCCGTCCTCGACGTGCCGCTCGACCTCGAACTCGTCCGTGCAGACCACGGAGAGCACGGCCTCGGCGACACGGAGGCCGGCGACGACGCCCGCCTCGCGCGCGGTGAAGTCGGCGGTCGCCACCGCCTCCTCGGGGATGGTCGACACGGTGGTCACGTCCACGCCGCCGGCCAGGTCCTCCTGGATGGCCACGTTGGCGATGTCCTCGACCTCGACCGGGTCGAGACCGGCGGCGGCCAGCAGCTCGGCGAGCGCGGGGTCCAGCCCGCACTCCAGGTACTCCTCGTCGCCGTCCGCGCCGCATGCGCAGCCGTCGCCGCAGCCACCGGTCGGGGCGAGAGGAAGGTCGTCGGTGCTCACGTCTGTCACTGCTCCTGAGCGCTGGGTGTTACCGGACAGGGGGGAAGTCTGCGGTGTCGGTCGTGCGGACGGCCAGCGACCGGTCCGGGTTGAGCCGTACGACGATGTGCCGCCGCCAGTTCGTGTCGTCCCGCTCGGCGCGGTCCTCGCGCCAGTGGCAGCCGCGGGTCTCCTCGCGCAGCCGGGCGGCGGCGACCAGGACCCGGGCCACGCACAGGAGGTTGGTGGCCTCCCAGGTGTCGACGCCGGGCTCGGCGGTCTTGCCGTTCTCGGCCAGCGCGTCGCGGGCCTCGGTGTGCAGCTGCTGGAGCTGGTCCGCGGCCGTCTCCAGGGACTCCGCCGAGCGCAGCACGCCGGCGCCCTGGGCCATGATCCGCTGGACGGCGAAGCGGGTCTCGGGGGCGAGCAGCGGGTACGCGGGCTTGCCGGGGTGCGGGACCGGCGCGGGCACGCGCGCGTGGAGGCCGTCCCCGGCGTGGGCCGCGGCGATGTCGGCGACGATCCGCTCGGCGTAGACGAGGCCTTCGAGGAGGGAGTTGGAGGCGAGCCGGTTGGCGCCGTGCACGCCGGTGCAGGCGACCTCCCCGCACGCGTACAGACCGGGCACCGTGGTGCGGCCGTGGGCGTCGGTGCGGACGCCGCCGGAGGCGTAGTGGGCGGCCGGGGCGATCGGGATGGGCTCGGTGACCGGGTCGATGCCGTTGGCGCGGCAGGCGGCCAGGATGGTCGGGAAGCGGTTCTCCCACATCTCGGCGCCGAAGTGCCGGGCGTCGAGGAACATGTGCTCGGCGTCCAGCTCCTGCATCCGCCGCATGATGCCCTTGGCGACGATGTCCCGGGGCGCCAGCTCGCCCAGTTCGTGCTGGCCGACCATGAAGCGCACGCCGTCCCCGTCGACCAGGTGGGCGCCCTCGCCGCGCACCGCCTCGGAGACGAGCGGCTGCTGGCCCTCGGCGTCCGTGCCGAGGAACAGCACGGTCGGGTGGAACTGCACGAACTCCAGGTCGCTGACCTCGGCGCCCGCGCGCAGCGCCAGGGCCACGCCGTCGCCGGTCGAGACGGAGGGGTTGGTGGTCGCGGAGAACACCTGGCCCATGCCGCCGGTCGCGAGGACCACCGCGGGGGCGTGCACGGCGCCCACGCCGTCGTGCTGGCCCTCGCCCATCACGTGCAGCGTGACACCGGCCGTGCGGCCCTCGGCGTCGGTGAGCAGGTCCAGCACGAGCGCGTTCTCGATGGTGCGCAGCCCGCGCGCGTGGACGGCCTCCACGAGCGCCCGGGAGACCTCCGCGCCGGTCGCGTCGCCGCCCGCGTGCGCGATCCGCCGGCGGTGGTGGCCGCCCTCGCGGGTGAGGTGGATGTCGCCCTCGTCGTCCGTGTCGAAGTGGGCGCCGGTGGAGATCAGCCGGCGCACCGCGTCGGGGCCCTCGGTGACGAGGATCCGTACGGCCTCCTCGTCGCACAGGCCCGCGCCGGCCACCAGGGTGTCGTCCAGGTGCTGTTCGGGGGTGTCGCCCTCGCCGAGGGCGGCGGCGATGCCGCCCTGGGCCCAGCGCGTGGAGCCGTCGTCGAGGCGGGCCTTGGTGACGACGACCGTCGTCAGGCCCGCGGCCTCGCAGCGCAGCGCCGCGGTCAGACCGGCCACCCCGGAGCCGACGACGACCACGTCCGCCGAGATGCTCCACCCGGGGGCGGGAGCGTGCAGTCGTATGCCTGTGCTGGTGCCTGTGCTGGTCACGAGGCGGCTCCGAAGGTGAGAGGAAGGTTGTCGATCAGCCGGGTCGCGCCGACCCGGGCCGCGACGGCGAGAACGGCCTCGCCGGTGAAGTCGTCGCCGATCTCCGTGAATTCGGCCGGGTCGACGAGCGCGAGGTAGTCCAGTTCCAGCGGCGGCTGGAAGCGGGCGGCCTCGTCCAGGACCTGGCGGGCGGCCGCCCGGACGGCCGCCGGGCCGCCGGGGGACGCCGTGGCCACCGCGTGCGCGTCGGCCGCCGCGCGGGACTCCCCTATGGCGCTGAGCGCCTCGGCACGCGCGTGCGTGGCGCGCACCTCGCGGGCACGCGCGCGCAGCGCCTCCTGCGCGGCGTGCCGGTCGCAGCCCGCGAACAGCGCGCGGGACAGCGCGAGGGCGGTGGCGCGCTCGGCGGGCGAGAGGTAGCGGTTGCGGCTGGACAGGGCGAGCCCGTCCTCCTCGCGCACGGTCGGCACGGCGACGATGTCCACGCCGAAGTTCAGGTCCCGCACCATGCGCCGGATCAGGGCCAGTTGCTGGGCGTCCTTCTGGCCGTAGAGGGCCACGTCGGGACGGGTCAGGTGCAGCAGCTTGGCGACGACGGTGAGCATGCCGTCGAAGTGGCCGGGCCGCGAGGCGCCCTCCAGGCGTTCGCCCATGGGGCCGGCCGTGATGCGCACCTGGGGTTCGCCGCCCGGGTAGACCTCGTCCACGGAGGGAGCGAACACGGCGTCGGCGCCCGCCTGTTCGGCGAGCTTCAGGTCGGCGTCGAGGGTGCGCGGGTAGCGGTCCAGGTCCTCGCCCGCGCCGAACTGCAGCGGGTTGACGAAGACGGTGACGACGACCTCGCCGTGCGGTCCCGCGATCTCGCGGGCGGCGCGGACGAGCGTGGCGTGGCCCTCGTGCAGGGCGCCCATGGTCATCACCACGGCGCGGCGGCCCCGGCGTACGCGCGCGTGCAGCTCTTCCGCGGTGCTCAGCAGGGCGGTGGTCATCGCTCGTTCCCCTCGGTGCCGTCGGTGCCGTTCGTGCCGCTCGTCCCCTCGGCCAGCACGCCGAGCAGGTCCTCGGCGAGTTCCGGCTTCAGCAGACCGTGCGCGAGGGCCCGGTCGGCGGTCGCCCGGGCCATCGCCAGATAGCCCGCGACGGTCTGCGGGGCGTGCCTGCGCAGCTCGCTGACGTGCGCGGCGACCGTACCGGCGTCCCCGCGCGCGACGGGGCCGGTGAGGGCCGCGTCGCCGGAGCGCAGGGCGTTGTCCAGGGCGGCGCCGAGCAGCGGGCCGAGCATCCGGTCGGGGGCCTCGACGCCGGCCGCGCGCAGCAGGTCCATGGACTGGGCGACCAGCGTCACCAGGTGGTTGGCGCCGAGGGCGAGGGCCGCGTGGTAGAGCGGGCGGTTCTCCTCGCTGATCCACTCGGGCTCGCCGCCCATCTCGATCACCAGGGCCTGGGCGGCCAGGCGCAGTTCCTCGGGGGCGGTGACGCCGAAGGAGCAGCCCGCGAGGCGCTGCACGTCCACGGGGGTGCCGGTGAAGGTCATCGCCGGGTGCAGGGCGAGCGGCAGCGCGCCCGCGCGCAGGGCCGGGTCGAGGACCTTCGTGCCGTACCGGCCGGAGGTGTGCACCAGCAGCTGTCCCGGCCGTACCGCGCCGGTCTCGGCGAGCCCGGCGACCAGTCCGGGCAGCACGTCGTCGGGGACGGTGAGCAGCACCAGCTCGGCCCGCTCGAGGACCTCGGCGGGCGGCACCAGCGGCACGTCCGGGAGCATGGCGTCGGCACGGCGCCTGGAGGCGTCGGAGACCCCGGAGACGGCCACCGGGCGGTGCCCGGCGAGCTGGAGGGACGCGGCCAGCGCGGGGCCCACGCGGCCGGCGCCGACGACACCGACGGTGAGCCGCGCGGGGCGGTCCCTGAGGTCTTGCTGATGGACTGTACTCACGCGACGGCGGCCTTCCCGTTCCAGTCCGCTCTGGGTACCGGACGATTTCTCGTCATGTTAACGCTATCTCGGTCCGGAGCCGATCGGTTGTCCACAGGCTGTGGGTTTCACCACGCGGCCGGCCCCCGAGCCGCCGGGAATATCCGGTGCCGCGCGCGGGTCCGGCACGGCATGATCGCGGGCATGACCGACACGGCTGGGCAGGGCCCGGAGCAGGACATGGAGCAGGGCGGGCAACCGTCGGCGCAGGAGCGGCTGCGGGAGCGGCGCGCGGCGGCCCAGCGGCAGGCGCGGCGGACGCTGTCCCGGGCGGCCTGGGGCAGCACGATCCGCGAACGCCTGGCGCATCTGACGGAGGCGGCTCCCGAGGTGTACGACCTGGACGAGCCGGCCGACGTCTACGGCAACCGGATCGTGGCCGCCCTGGAGGAGCGGGTCGCGGCCCTGCTCGGCACGGAGGCCGCCGCGTTCTTCCCGACGGGCACGATGGCCCAGCAGGTGGCCCTGCGCTGCTGGGCGGGCCGCACCGGCAGCCCCGCGGTGGCCCTGCACGCCCTGTCCCATCCGGAGACGCACGAGCGGCACGCCTTCAGCCAGGTCAGCGGCCTGCGCCCGGTCAGGGTGGGCGGTGGGCCCCGGCTGCCCACGGCCGCCGAGATACGCGACTTCGAGGAGCCCTTCGGGACGCTGATGCTGGAACTGCCCCTGAGGGACGCCGGTTTCGTGCTGCCCACCTGGGACGAGCTGAACGAGGTCGTCGAGGCCGCGCGGGAGCGCGACGCGGTGGTCCATTTCGACGGCGCGCGCCTGTGGGAGTGCACGGAGCACTTCGGGCGCCCGCTCGAGGAGATCGCGGGCCTGGCCGACAGCGTCTACGTGTCGTTCTACAAGTCCCTCGGCGGCTTCGGCGGCGCCGCGCTCGCCGGCCCGAGGACGCTGGTGGAGGAGGCGAAGACCTGGCGGCACCGGTACGGCGGGATGATCTTCCAGCAGTTCCCGACGGCGCTGTCGGCGCTCGTCGGGCTCGACCGGGAGCTGCCCCGGCTGCCCGGGTACGTGCGCCACGCGCGCGTGGTGGCCGCCGCGCTGCGCGAGGGGTTCGCCGAGGCCGGGGTGCCGTGGGCGCGTGTGCACCCGGAGGTGCCGCACACCCACGAGTTCCAGGTCTGGCTGCCGTACGAGCCCGACGTGGTGGGCGAGGCGGCCGTGCGCCAGGCCGAGGAGTCTTCGGTGATGCTCTTCGCGAACGGCTGGGACGAGCGCGGGCCCGGCCTTTCGTGCACGGAGGTCGTCATCCGCGCCACCGGCCTGGAGTGGACGGCCGCCGACGTCCGCGCGGCCGTACGGGACTTCGTGGACCGGCTGCCCGGCAAGGCCTGACCACGCGCGCGGGGGACCTCGTGGAACGGCTGCCGGGTACGGCCTGAGCGCGCGGGCCTTCCCGGGCCGACCGCCCCGCAAGGCCCGACCACGGCGCGCGTGGGCGCGGCCCTCGATCACCCACCCGGCGGGCGGTTCCCGTCCGCAGGCCCGTCCGTCGACCGGCTCGCACGCGGCCGGAGGCACCGGCCCACTTGGTACGGATGCGGCAGTGCCGCCTGGCGCGCGCCCCCGCACACCGCGCGCCGTGGGTCTCAGCCGTGGCCGCCCGCCCGGACCAGGCCGGTCTCGTAGGCCAGGACCACCACCTGCACCCGGTCCCGCAGGCCGAGCTTGGTCAGGATGCGGCCCACGTGGGTCTTCACGGTCGCCTCGGACAGCACCAGCCGGTTCGCGATCTCGCCGTTGGACAGGCCCTGCGCGACCAGCACCATCACCTCGCGCTCGCGGTCGGTGAGCCGCTCCAGCTCCTTGTGCCGGGGCTCCTTGCCGGTGGACGGCAGCATCGGCGCGAAGCGGTCCAGCAGGCGCCGGGTGGTGGAAGGCGCCACGACGGCGTCGCCGCTGTGCACGGCGCGGATGGCGGCCAGCAGCTCCCCGGGCGGCACGTCCTTGAGCATGAAACCGGAGGCGCCCGCCTTCAGCCCGGAGAAGGCGTACTCGTCCAGGTCGAACGTGGTCAGGATCAGCACCTTGGGCGCGTCCGGCTCCGCGCAGATCCGCCGGGTCGCCTCCACGCCGTCGAGCTTCGGCATGCGGACGTCCATCAGGACGACGTCCACGGCGGTGGAGCGCAGCACCTGGAGGGCCTCGACGCCGTCGCCCGCCTCCGCGACGACCTCCATGTCCGGCTGGGCGGCGAGCACCATCCGGAACCCGGTGCGCAGCAGCACCTGGTCGTCGACGAGCATCACGCGGATCGTCATCGGGTCCTCTTCCGTCCGTTCGGTTGTCCGGTGCCGTCGGCCGGCGTCGTGGGCCGTCGTCGGCTGGGGGTGTCACAGGTGTCAGTCCTGGGCGTGCGGAAGCGTCAGCGCGCCGGTTTGAGCGGCAGCAGGACGCTGATGCGGAATCCTCCGCCCGGGCGCGGGCCGGCGTCCAGGGTGCCGCCGACCATGCCGACGCGCTCGCGCATGCCGATCAGGCCGTGTCCCTGCCCGTCGGCGCCGCCCTCCTCGTACAGCTCGTGCGGGGCGCCCTTGCCGTCGTCCTCGACGAGCAGACCGAGCCCGTCGTCGAAGTAGACCAGCCGGACGCTCGCGCCCGCGTCGGGCCCGCCGTGCTTGCGCGTGTTGGTCAGCGCCTCCTGCACGATGCGGTACGCGGTCAGCTCCACACCGCTGGGCAGCGGGCGCGCGGTGCCCTCGACCTTGAAGTCGACCGGCAGGCCGGAGGTGCGGCACTGCTCGATCAGCTCGTCGATCTGCTCGACGTCGGGCTGCGGGACGTACTCGCCGCCCTCCTGGTGCTCCCCGGTGCGCAGCACGCCCAGCAGGCGGCGCATCTCGGCGAGGGCCTGCCTGCCGGTCGAGGAGATCGTCTCCAGGGCCTTCTTGGCCTGGTCGGGGGCCGCGTCGAGAACGTAGGCGGCGCCGTCGGCCTGCACCACCATCACCGACACGTTGTGCGCGACGACGTCGTGCAGCTCGCGCGCGATGCGGGCGCGCTCGGCGGCGACCGCGACCTTCGACTGCGCCTCGCGCTCCTTCTCCAGCCGGGCCGCGCGCTCCTCCAGCTGGGCGAAGTAGGCGCGCCGGGTGCGCATGGAGTCACCGAGCACCCAGGCCAGCGCGAACGGCACCGTCTGGAAGACCACTATGGCGATCTGCCCGAGGAAGCTGGTGTGCTGCGCCGGCCAGCGGGTCTGGGCGAGAGCCGCCGCGAAGAAGCTCACGGCGAGGGCGAGCCGGGAGGCCCAGCGCGCGCCCATCGTCGCGACCGTGTAGGTGATCACCAGCATCGCGAAGTCGGCGACGGTCGTCTCGACGTCCAGCACCAGCTGCGCCAGCCCCGTGGCGAGCGCGAGCAGCAGCATCGCCTCCGGGAAACGGCGGCGCAGCGCGACGACGGCGCACAGGACGGCCGACACGGCGATCCCCGCGGGGAGCGATCCGTGGTGATCGGGCGCCCCGCTGAGATTGACGACGCTCACGCCGGACAGCCCGAACAGGACGACGGCCCAGAAGGTGTCGACCCAGGTCGGGTGGCGGCGGAGGAAGTCATAGAGGCGCTGCACGTAACCCAGAGTAGGGAAACCAGATGCGTGCAGGGGTCAACCGGAGGACCGATCCGCGCCCGGCGCACGTACTCCGCAAGGTGGAGGACGTGATCACCTGTGCGCCTAGTGTGTTCGCGTGGCGGATGGGACGAGGGCGGACGGCGCCGGCGGGGAGCATGGCTGGCGCGCGGCGGCCGAGGCGGCGCTGTACGGGCCCGGCGGCTTCTATCTGCGGCCGGAGGGCCCGGCCGGTCACTTCCGTACGTCCGTGCACGCCTCGGCGCTGTTCGCGCGGTCCGTGGCCGGGCTGCTGTGCCGGGTCGACGAGGCGCTGGGGCGGCCCCCGGTGCTGGACTTCGTCGACATGGGCGCCGGGCGGGGCGAACTGGTCACCGGAGTGCTCGCCGCGCTGCCCGCCGACGTGGCCGCACGCGCGCGCGTGTCCGCCGTCGAGATCGCCGGCCGCCCGGCCGGCCTGGACGAACGGATCACCTGGCTGAGCCGGCCCCCGGAGGCGGTCACCGGGCTGCTGTTCGCCAACGAATGGCTGGACAACGTGCCCGTGGACGTCGTCGAGGTGGACTCCGCGGGCCTGCCCCGGCTCGTGCTCGTCGCGCGGGACGGCGCCGAGCGGCTCGGGGAGCCCGTGACGGGCGCGGAGGCGGAGTGGCTCGCGCGGTGGTGGCCGCTGACGGCCGAGGAGGGCCTGCGGGCGGAGATCGGGCTGCCCCGGGACGAGGCGTGGGCGTCGGCCGTGGACCGGGTGGTGCGGGGGCTCGCGGTGGCCGTGGACTACGCGCACACCGTGGACACGCGCCCCCCGTTCGGCACGCTCACCGGCTTCCGGGAGGGGCGCGGGACGGCGGCCGTGCCGGACGGGTCGTGCGACATCACGGCCCACGTCGCCCTGGACGCGTGCGCGGCGGCCCGCACGGCGCGCACGCCCCCGGACCCGGCGCGCACGCTTGCCGTCACGGCGGGCGCGCGCACATTGCCCAGCGCGCGCGTTCTCACGCAACGCGCCGCTCTGCACGCCCTCGGCCTCACCGGCGCGCGCCCCCCGCTCGCGCTGGCCTCCACGGACCCCTCCGGCTATGTGCGCGCCCTCGCGAGCGCCGGCGAGGCCGCCGAGCTGACCGCGCCGGGCGGCCTCGGTGACTTCGGCTGGCTGCTGCAGCCGGTCGGGATCGCGGACCCGCTCGCCTGAGGCCTACTTGTCGATGTCGCCGACCACGAAGAACATCGAGCCCAGGATCGCCACCATGTCCGCCACCAGCGTCCCGGGCAGCAGCTCGGTCAGCGCCTGGATGTTGTTGTACGACGCCGAGCGCAGCTTGAGCCGGTACGGCGTCTTCTCACCCTTGCTGACCAGGTAGTAGCCGTTGATGCCGAGCGGGTTCTCGGTCCACGCGTACGTGTGGCCCTCGGGCGCCTTCAGCACCTTCGGCAGACGCTGGTTGATCGGCCCGGGCGGCAGCTCGGCGAGCCGGTCCAGACAGGCGTCGGCGAGGTCCAGCGCGTTGTGGGTCTGCGCGAGGAGCACCTCGAAGCGGGCGAGGCAGTCGCCCTCTCCCCGGGTGACGACCTCCAGCGTGTCCTGGAGGTCGCCGTAGGCCAGGTACGGCTCGTCGCGCCGCAGGTCGAAGTCGACGCCCGAGGCGCGCGCGACGGGCCCGCTCACGCCGTAGGCGTGCACGGTCTCGGGCGTGAGCGCCCCCACGCCGCGCGTGCGCCCGCGGAAGATCTCGTTGCCGAGCACCAGGTGGTCGAAGACGTCCATGCGCGAGCGCACGGCGGCGACGGCGGCACGCGCGCGTGCGGTCCACCCGGCCGGCAGGTCCTCCTTGAGGCCGCCCACGCGGTTGAACATGTAGTGCATGCGCCCGCCGGAGACCTCCTCCATGACGTTCTGGAGCACCTCGCGCTCGCGGAACGCGTAGAACACCGGGGTGATCCCGCCCAGCTCCAGCGGGTAGGAACCGAGGAACATCAGATGGTTCAGCACCCGGTTCAGCTCGGCGAGCAGGGTGCGCGTCCACACCGCCCTCCCGGGGACCTCCATGCCGAGCATCCGCTCCACGGCGAGGACCACGCCGAGCTCGTTCGAGAACGCCGACAGCCAGTCGTGCCGGTTGGCGAGCATGATGATCTGCCGGTAGTCGCGCGCCTCGAAGAGCTTCTCGGCACCCCGGTGCATGTAGCCGATCACCGGCTCGGCGTGCACGATGCGCTCCCCGTCCAGCACGAGCCTGAGCCGCAGCACGCCGTGCGTGGACGGGTGCTGGGGGCCGATGTTGAGCACCATGTCGGTGCTTTCCGCGGCGCCGCCGATCCCGACCGTGGTCTCCGTCGTAGGAGTCATGGCCCCAGTTTCCCCTACGTACGCTGGTCCCATGGAGACGGGGAGCCCGGAACGGACCGGGATACCGGGGAACGAGCCGGTCTGGCGCGGGCTGCCGCCCGGGCTGCTGCGACTGCGCCGGCTGTTGCTGCTGATGTGGACGGGGGTGCTGGTGGTCGCCACGGGGCTGCCGCTGGGCCTGCTGGTGGGGCCCGTGTGGGCGGCCTGGACGCTGCTTCCGGTGGTGTGCGCCGCGTGGTGCTGGAGGCTGCTGGGGCGCAACTGGCGCTCGTGGCGGTACGCCGAGCGCGCCGACGACCTGCTGATCAGCCGCGGTGTCCTGTGGCGCGAGGAGACCGTGGTGCCGTACGGGCGGATGCAGTTGGTGGAGGTCACCTCCGGGCCCGTGGAGCGGCGCTTCGGGCTGGCGACGGTGCAGCTGCACACGGCGGCCGCCGCGACCGACGCGACGATCCCGGGCCTGGACCCGGCCGAGGCGGAACGGCTGCGCGACCGGCTCACCGAGCTGGGCGAGGCCCGATCGGCGGGCCTGTGACGACCTCGGACGCCGGCGACGGCATACCGCGGCCGCCCGTCGCCGAACGGCGGCTGCACCCGGTGACGCCCTTCCGCCGGGCGTGGGCGCCGGTCGCCGTGCTCGCCGGATGGGCGGGGCACGACCCGAACGGGGCGCAGGAGCAGCTGACGAGGCTGACCGGAGCCATGCTCCTGCTGGGGCTGGCGGTGCTGGTGCCGGTGGCCGGCCTCTACGGCTTCCTGTCCTGGTGGTTCACGCACTTCGCGGTCACCGACACCGAACTGCGCATCCGCAGCGGGCTGTTGTTCCGGCGCACCGCGCACATCCGGCTGGAGCGCATCCAGGCCGTGGACGTCTCCCGTCCGCTCCTCGCGCGCGTGGCGGGCGTCGCCAAGCTGCGGATCGACGTGGTCGGCGCGGACAAAAAGGATGAACTGTCCTTTCTGGGTGAGCGGGAGGCGCGCGCCCTGCGCGCGGAGCTGCTGGCGCGCGCGGCGGGTTTCACGCCCGAGACGGCGCGGGAAGTGGGTGAGGCGCCGGCGCAGGAGCTGCTGCGCGTGCCCCCGCGCGCGCTGGTGTGCTCCCTGCTGCTGACCGGCGCCACCTGGGGCTCGCTGTGCGCCGCGCTGGTCGTGCCGTCCGTGCTGTGGTTCGCCACCCACAACCTGTGGACGGTCGCCGCCACCGCACTGCCGTTGATCGGCGCGGCCGGCGCGAGCAGCGCGGGACGGTTCGTCACCGAGTTCGACTGGACGGTGAGCACGTCCCCGGACGGGCTGCGCATCGACCACGGGCTGCTCGACCATGCGCACGAGACCGTACCGCCCGGCCGGATACAGACCGTGCGGATCGTGGAGCCGGTGCTGTGGCGGTGGTGGAAGTCCCCCCGCACGGACGGGGCCGGGAGCGGGCGGGGCTGGGTCCGGGTCGAACTGGACGTGGCCGGGTCCGCCAACTCCGTGCTGATACCGGTCGCCCCGCGCGCGGTCGCCGAGTCGCTCGTCGCGCGCGTGCTGCCCGGGGTGACGGTGCCTCAGGAGCTGTCGCGGCCGCCGCGGCGGGCCCGCTGGTGCCTTCCGGTGTGGTGGCGCGGACACCGCCTCGCCGTCACCGACACGGTGTTCGCCACCCGGCAGGGCCTGCTGCGCCGCCGGCTCTCACTGGTCCCGCACGCCAAGGTGCAGAGCGTACGGCTCGCTCAAGGGCCCTGGAAGCGCTGCTGGGGGCTCGCCGACGTGCACGTGGACACCGGGGCCGACAAGACCGTCACGGCCCGCCTGCGGGACGCCGTGGAGGCCGCGCGGCTCCTGCACGAGCAGGCGGATCGGTCCCGTACCGGCCGCAGGGACGCCCGCCCGGACCGCTGGATGACGGGATGACGGAAATGGCGGGAATGCCGGGATGACACAAGGCCCGGCTCCCTTCGCGGGAGAGCCGGGCCGATGTCCGATGTCCGATGCCTGGTGGACGTTCAGGAGGCGGCGCTGCGCAGCCCCTGGACGTCGATCTGCTCCGTCTCGTCGTGCGCGGTCAGGTCGATGACCTGGCCGACACCGCGCGACCGGGCGTCGGCGGGCTTGAACTCCGCCTCGGCCTCGGCCTTGTGCACGGCCAGGGCCTCCTGGCCGACGACGTCGGCGAGGTCCTCGTTCTGCACGTCCAGTTCGGCCTTCGGGTCGTCCTTCTGGGTGCCGAAGAAGTCGAAGCCGCCCTCGACCATCGGGCGCCGCGCGGGCGCGGCCGGTACGACGGCCACCGCGGTCGGCACCGTGAAGTGCCCGGCGGGCGGCTGTCCCACGGGCCCCGCGTGCTCGGCCGGCGTCGCGGGAGCGGCGGCCACGCGCGCGTGCCCGTCGGCCGTCACGGGCCGTTCCTGCGCCTCGCCCTCCACGCTCTCCACGGCGTCGGCGTCGGCATCGTCGTCGACGGCGTTCTCGTCGGCGTCCTCGGCGGAGGGCTCGTCCGCCTGGCTCCGGGCGGTCACGCCCTCGGCGGCGCCTTCTCCTTTGGCATCGGGCCCGGCCTCCGCCTCCGCGTCGGCCTCGGCCGTCTCGGACTCAAGGCTCTGGGGCTCGACGCCGTCGGCCTCGGCGCTCTCGGACTCGGCGTCCTCGGGCGACTCGGCGTCCTCCGGCGATTCGGCGTCCGCGGTGTCGGCCGGAGCGTCCTGGTCGAACCGGGCCAGGGCCGTCAGGGCCCGCCCGTACAGCTCGGAGCCCTCCGGCGAGAACACGGCGTACGCCTCGGGCTCGTCTCCGGAGGCCGCATCGGAAGCCCCGGGCGTCTCGGCGTCCGCCTCGAAAGCCTCGGTGTCCTCGGCCGGCTCGGCCTGCTCCGGTTCGGTGCTCCGGCCGGGCGGCAGCGCGGGCGAGGACGACGGCACGGCCGCCTCTATCTCCAGCAGCCGGCGTCCCTCCAGGGCGCTCGCGCGCTCGGTCTCCGCGGTCGCGTACCGGCGCAGCAGGGCCGCGTGCTCGTTGCGCAGGCCCGCCAGCTCCTTGCGCTTGGCGCGCAGCCGCTGCTCCAGCTTGGCGCGCAGTTCGCGGGACTCCTCCAGGTCGGTCTCCAGTTCGGCGACCCGCTCCTCGAAGCGCCACTCGTCACTGGCACGCGCGCGCGTGAGGTCGGCGACCTGCTTGCCCGCGTGGATGTCCCAGCGGCGCATCACGAACGCGCCTGCGAGCGCCGTCACGGCGGCGGCCCCGGCCAGGGCCCGCAACACCGTGGCCTCGGAGAACGCCCAGGGACCCAGCGCGCAGACGACGGAGACACCGGCGATCGCCGAAGGAGGCAACAGCCGGTGCAGAGGGGGGGAATGGCGGTGGCGTCCACGTGGCATGGCCAGAAACTTACCGCGCGTATGCGAATCGTGGAGCCCCGCCCCGTAAAAACACAGCCATCCCGTCTGCTTCACGGAGCGTCAGGTCCAGCCGGTTCAGTGCGCGACCAGCCGCGTGCTGAGCCACTGGAGCGCCCCCGGGATCTCCCGCTTCCAGGTGTTGAAGTTGTGCCCGCCGCTCGGAAGGATGATCGACGAAATCCTGGTCACGTTCGTGTCCTGCACGCTCTTGATGAATTTGAGCGTGTCCTTGTAGTTGTGCTCACCGACCTTGCTGCTGGTGACGAGCAGTGACGTTTCCGGCGCCGGCAGATGCTGCAGCGCCCAGAAGAGGTTGGCACGATTCTGCAGGTTCTTGTTGCCACGGAACAGATCCCCGGTGGTGGGGTCGATCGGCGCCTTGTAGTACGGCGACAGGCCCGCGGCGGCCGCGTAGGCCCGCGGGTAGTGCATGGCGATCTTCAGCGCGCAGTAGCCGCCCGTCGAGTCGCCGACGATGCCCCAGCTGGCGGGCGTCTTGTCGACCCGGTAGTGGGCCATCATCGAGTCGCGCAGGTCCTTGGCGAAGAAGCTCTCCGTCTGCGGGCCGCCGGGGACGTCCACGCACTCGGTGTCCCGCGGCGGCGCCACGGCCGGCCGCAGCATCACCAGGATCATCGGCTGCATCTTCCCGTCCTTGGCCAGCTGCTGCGCCGTGCTCGGGTAATGCAGCTTGTTCACCAGCGCCTCGGCCGTGCCGGGGTAACCCGTGAGGACGACGGACACCGGGAACTTGCGCCCCTGGTTCTGCGGCTGGAAGTACTCAGGCGGCAGGTAGACGAACGCGGGGGCCGCGATGTGCGTCGTACGGCCGAGGATGTCGACCTTCTGGACCTGCCCCGCCACCTGCGGCAGCGGACTGCTCACCCCGATGACCCGGGATGTGGAGACCACCTGGATCGGGCCGCTGTTGCCGCCCGCTATGTGGTCGACGACCACGCCCTGGCCGGTCTCCTGGCCGAACAGGTCCGCCCAGCTGGCGTAGAAACCGAAGGACTGGTTGGCGGCGAGCCCCATCGAGGCGATGAGCGCCAACTGGGTGCTCAGCATGAGACCGATCCGTCCGCTGACGGCACGCCAGCTCTGCCGGGCGAGGCGCGGCCACAGCCACACCGTACTGCCGAACAGCACGGCGGCGACCAGAATCGCCAGCGCCAGCACTTTGTTGCTCGTGAGTCCCATGGGCTGCTTCCTGCCTGCGCTCTCCGCCCGCGCCGCCCTCGCGCTTCGTTGCGAGGACTTGCCCGGGGCTTTCCTTTGCCTTTGACCCGACTTTCCGATGGGGAGTGAACCTCTCTCCCCGAGACACCGTCCTAGAGGGCGCAATGTCGCCGGATGCCCGATCGGGCCCGGGTTCAAGGTCTCTCGCAGAACTACGGGATGCGATGTCTGTCAGGATAGATGGGGAAATGTCGGGCCGGGTTCCGAGCCGATCCAGCCGGGCGCGGCGCATTCTGCGCGGCCCGCGCCCCGAGGCCGTTCCCACCCTGGTGAGCCGGGCGGCCGCGCTCGTGGGCATCCTGGACATTGCCGCGGGTGTGTTCCCGCGCTTCCGTCACAGCCGTATGCACGCCATAGCGGAGGTGCTGCCGGGCTCCTTCGGGCCCTTCGCCGCGGCGCTGTCGCTGAGCGCGGGCGTGCTGTTGCTGCTGCTCGCGCACGGCCTCAAGCGGCGCAAGCGCCGGGCCTGGCGCGCGGCGGTCGCGCTGCTCCCGGCGGGCGCTGCGGCCCAGTTCGCGTACCGGCACTCGATGGCCGGCGTCGTCATCGCGGTCGTACTCCTCATCCCGCTGCTGCGCCACCGCGACGAGTTCGCGGCCCTGCCGGACCCGCGCAGCCGGTGGCGCGCGCTCGCCAACTTCGTCCTCATGAGCGCCGGTTCCCTCGTCCTCGGACTCGTCATCGTGAGCGTCCACCCGCACCGGACGATCGGCGACCCGAGCCTGGCCGACCGGCTGACGCACGTCGTCTACGGACTGTTCGGCTTCGAGGGCCCGGTCTACTACCAGGGCAACACCTCCTGGACCGTCGCCTTCTCGCTCGGCGCCCTCGGCTGGATCACCGCGGTCACCACCGTCTATCTGGCCTTCCGGCCCGAGCACCCGGCCGCCCGCCTCACCGAGGAGGACGAGTCCAGGCTGCGGGCCCTGCTGGCCAAGCACGGCGGCCGCGACTCCCTCGGCCAGTTCGCGCTGCGCCGCGACAAGGCGGTCGTCTTCTCGCCCAGCGGCAAGGCCGCGGTCACCTACCGCGTCATCTCCGGCGTGATGCTCGCCAGCGGCGACCCGATCGGTGACGTCGAGGCCTGGCCCGGCGCCATAGAGCGCTTCATGGACGAGGCCAAGGCCCACTCCTGGACCCCCGCGGTCGTGGGCTGCTCGGAGACCGGCGGCGAGGTGTGGACCCGTGAGACCGGTCTGGACGCCCTGGAACTGGGCGACGAGGCGGTGGTGAACGTGGCGGATTTCTCCCTCGCCGGACGCGCGATGCGCAACGTGCGCCAGATGGTCAAGCGCATCGAGCGAGCCGGCTACGAAACCCGAGTACGGCGCATCCGTGACGTGGGTGAGGCCGAGCTGGAGCGGATCCGCCTGGCCGCTGAGGACTGGCGCGGCACCGACACCGAGCGCGGCTTCTCCATGGCACTCGGCCGGGTCGGCGACCCCGCCGACGGCGACTGCCTGATCGCCACCGCCCACAAGGCGGACGACGAGCCCGGCGAGTACGGCGACCTCAAGGCGATCCTGCACTTCGTGCCCTGGGGCCTGGACGGCGCCTCGCTGGACCTGATGCGCCGCGACCGCAGCGCCGACCCGGGCATGAACGAGCTGCTGATCGTCGCCGCCCTGCAGGCCGCCCCGAAGTTCGGCATCACCCGCGTCTCGCTGAACTTCGCTATGTTCCGCTCCGCCCTCGCGCGCGGGGAGAAGATCGGCGCCGGTCCGGTGCTGCGCGCCTGGCGCGGTCTGCTCGTGTTCCTCTCACGCTGGTTCCAGATCGAGTCGCTGTACAAGTTCAACGCCAAGTTCCAGCCCCGCTGGGAGCCGCGGTTCATGGTCTACCGCGCCACGACCGACCTGCCGCGCATCGGCTTCGCCACCATGCAGGCCGAGGGCTTCGTCACCTTCGCCCTGCCGCTCCCCCGCTTCCTGCGCCGGCGCCGGGCGGCCGCCGAGCGCCCGTGCGCGCACACCGTGACCGAACGGGACGTCAGAGCGGCCTGAGTCCGGCTCCGGCCATGACCGAGGACCGGCCCGGGCGGAAGCCCCACCCCCTCCGGCACGGGGGCTTCCGCCCGGGCCGCCGCGCGTTCCGGCGCCGTCCTGGGCCTACGCTGAACGTATGAACAACCACAGCGGGCGCGGCCTGGTGGCGGGCCTTCCGGCATGGGACCGGTGCGCGGTCATGGGGGTCGTGAACGTCACCCCCGATTCCTTCTCCGACGGCGGCCGCTGGTTCGACACGACCGCCGCCGTCAAGCACGGCCTCGACCTGGTCGCCGAGGGCGCGGACCTGGTCGACGTCGGCGGCGAATCCACCCGCCCGGGCGCCACCCGCGTGGACGAGGCCGAGGAACTTCGGCGCGTCATCCCCGTGGTCCGCGGACTCGCCTCCGAGGGCGTGGCCGTCTCCGTCGACACCATGCGCGCCTCCGTCGCCGCGCGGTCCCTGGCGGCCGGCGCCGCCCTCGTCAACGACGTCAGCGGTGGCCTCGCCGACCCCGAGATGATCCCGGTCGTCGCCGACGCGGACGCCCCCTTCGTCGTCATGCACTGGCGCGGCTTCCTCGAGGGCGGCAACGTCCACGGCGTCTACGAGGACGTCGTCGCCGAGGTCGTCGACGAGCTGCACGCGCGCGTGGAGGCCGTGCTGGCCGGTGGCATCGCGCCCGGCCGGATCGTCGTCGACCCCGGCCTCGGCTTCTCCAAGGAGGCCGACCACGACCTCACCCTGCTCGCCCACCTCGACCGTCTGCACGCCCTCGGTCATCCGCTGCTCGTGGCCGCCTCCCGCAAGCGGTTCCTCGGCCGGGTGCTCGCGGGCCCGGAGGGGGCGCCCCCGCCGGCCCGGGAGCGGGACGCCGCCACGGCCGCCGTGTCCGCACTCGCGGCGCACGCCGGCGCGTGGGCCGTGCGCGTCCATGAGGTACGCGCCACAGCGGACGCGGTACGGGTCGCACGGGCCGTCGAAGGAGCGCGCACGACGCCCTCCGCGCCGGGCGCGGACGGTACTCGGGCGGCGCGTGAAACCGGACACACTGCGGGGTCCGGTGGCGAGCTTGGGGCGGACGGAGCCCGGTGAGCGCCCCCCACACGGATGTCGAGCAGGTGGAGGCCGCCAACACCGCCTTCTACGAGGCCCTGGAGAGCGGCGACTTCGACAAGGTCTCCGCGCTCTGGCTCACCCCCGCCGACCTGGGCGTGGACGAGGAGTACCACGACCCGGCGGACACCGGCGTGATCTCCTGCGTGCACCCCGGCTGGCCGGTGCTCACCGGCCGTGGCGAGGTCCTCAGGTCGTACGCCCTGATCATGGCCAACACCGACTACATCCAGTTCTTCCTCACCGACGTGCACGTCTCCGTCACCGGTGACACCGCGCTCGTGACCTGCACCGAGAACATCCTCAGCGGCGGGCCCGCCCCGGCGGACGGCGACGAACTCGGCCCCCTGGTCGGCCAGCTCGTCGTCGCCACGAACGTGTTTCGTCGCACACCCGGCGGCTGGAAACTCTGGTCGCACCACGCCTCCCCCGTCCTGGCCGAGACCGAGGAGACGGACGACGGCGAGAGCGGCGTAAATGGCGTGAATCCGGACGACAGCCCCCTCGACTGAGCGGGTAGGCGCCCGACAGGAAGCTTGTAGGGACCAAGAAGTGGTTGGAATCACCTACCGCTGGGTATGAGCGGCTACCACCCCATGACGCGGCCGGGTTCCCCGGGGGAAACAGGCGGTGAACCCTCCGGCTCCCGGCCGGGCCCACGCTCCTGCGGCCCGGCTTTGTCGGTGCCCGCAGGTAGATTCGTCTGTGACCGGTCTGTCGCCCGCACGCGGTACGGACCGGTCGTTCCCGACGATTGCAGGAGTGATTCGCGTGGATCGTGTCGCGCTGCGCGGCCTGAAGGCCCGCGGGCACCACGGTGTGTTCCCCAAGGAGCGCGAGGAGGGCCAGACCTTCATCGTGGACCTCGTCCTTGGCCTGGACACCCGGCCGGCCGCGACCGACGACGACCTGGCGAAGACCGTGCACTACGGCATCGTGGCCGAGGAGGTCGTGGCCGTGGTCGAGGGCGAGCCGGTGAATCTCATCGAGACGCTCGCCGAGCGGATCGCCCAGACCTGCCTCAAACACGAAGGGGTCGACGAGGTCGAGGTCTGTGTGCACAAGCCCGACGCACCGATCACGGTCCCCTTCGACGACGTGACCGTCACCATCACCCGGAGCCGAGTATGACCCGATCTTTCCTCCAGGGTCACAGCGACCCGACCGTCCAGCCGGTGCCCGCCTCGGTCGTCGAGAGGGTCGACGCGGCCGACACCACCCTGCAGAACCCGAAGTGGGCCGTCATCTCCATCGGCTCCAACCTCGGCAACCGCCTGGAGACGCTCCAGGGCGCCGTCGACGCGCTCGAGGACACCCCGGGCGTCCGGGTGAAGGCCGTCTCACCGGTGTACGAGACCGAGCCCTGGGGCGTGGCGCCCGGCAGCCAGCCGTCGTACCTGAACGCGGTCGTGGCCCTGAAGACCACCCTGCCGCCCTCCTCCCTGCTGGAGCGGGCGCACGCCGTCGAGGAGGCCTTCAACCGCGTCCGTGACGAGCGCTGGGGCCCGCGCACCCTGGACGTCGACATCGTCGCCTACGCGGACGTCACCTCCGACGACCCCCAGCTCACCCTGCCCCACCCCCGCGCCCATGAGCGCGCCTTCGTGCTCGCGCCCTGGCACGACGTGGACCCCGAGGCCCAGCTGCCCGGCCGCGGTCCCGTGGCCGAACTGCTGTCGGCCCTCACCCGCGAAGGCGTGGAGGCGCGCGGCGACCTGGAACTCCGGCTGCCCGAGTAGTCGTTAAGGTCAAGACGACACAGTCCGGGTCGGTCCGGGGGAACTGAAGGGACACCGTGAGAGAGCTGCGCATCAGGGTGCTGGTAGGCGTGTTCGTCGTGGCCGGCATCCTGTCCTGGGCGGGCGCCCGCCTCTGGGACTCGATCGGGACACTCCCCAGCGTCCCCCTGGCCGCGCCCATCGTCCTCGCCCTGATCGCGGTGGTCCTGCTCTCGACGGCGCTCTCGTTGCGCGCCCGGTTCAGGGCCCAGCGCGAGCGCCGCCCCGGCGCGAAGGGCGTCGACCCGCTCATGGCCGCGCGTGCGGTGGTCTTCGCCCAGGCCAGCGCCCTGGTCGCCGCGCTCGTCGCCGGCATGTACGGCGGCACGGGCGTCTATCTGCTGCAGCTCCTCGACATCCCGACCCGCAGCGACCAGGCCATCTACGCCGGCTTCTCGGTCCTGACCGGCATCGGCGTGATAGCGGCGGCCCTGTTCCTGGAGCGCGTCTGCAAGCTCCCGGAGGACGAGGACCAGGACCACCCGGGAGCGGAACCGGCGGCGTGAGCGCCGGTTCCCCCGGGCACCGGCTCAGCGAGCCATGATCAGGCTCATCGCCTCGTTGCGCGTCGCCGCGTCCCGCAGCTGACCGCGCACGGCCGAGGTTATGGTCTTCGCGCCGGGCTTGCGGATCCCGCGCATGGACATGCACATGTGCTCGCACTCGACGACCACGATGACGCCCCGCGGCTCCAGGATCTCCATCAGGGAGTCCGCGATCTGCGTGGTGAGCCGCTCCTGCACCTGCGGCCGGCGGGCGTAGACGTCCACCAGCCGGGCCAGCTTGGACAGGCCGGTGATCTTCCCGGAGACGGACGGGATGTAGCCGACGTGGGCGACACCCCGGAACGGGACCAGATGATGCTCACAGGTGCTGTAGACCTCGATGTCCTTCACCAGGACCATCTCGTCGTGTCCCAGGTCGAACGTCGTCGTCAGCACGTCCTCGGGCTGCTGCCACAGCCCCGCGAAGATCTCCTTGTACGCCCGCGCCACCCGCGCCGGCGTCTCCCTGAGACCCTCCCGGTCCGGATCCTCGCCGACCGCGATGAGGAGTTCGCGTACGGCGTTCTCGGCGCGCTTCTCGTCGAACTCGCCGATGGGGCCCTCGCCGTCCAGCGTCACGGGGTCGGTCATCTGGTTCCTCGTTCCTGTACTTCACGCGTGGCGGCGGCCACACGTCGTCTTGCGGACATACGAACGC